>JAQGII010000250.1 GCA_028291305.1 Caulobacteraceae bacterium | reverse complement strand
TATGTCACCGCCGCTACGGACAAGATGATGGCCACCGCTGCGGGAGCCCTCATCGAGTTGGAGGATGTCCAGTTGCTGGACGTCCTGGAGATCCTGGAGGCGCTCTATGTGAAGGCTGCCGCCCTGGCGTGCGTCCATGCGAGCGAGGAGGAGCTTTCGACCATCCTCCAGACCCTGGACGCGCTCGAGCGCGAGGACGGCGCGGACAAGCTCGGCGTCAGTTTGCGGAAGTTCCTCGGCCTGGTCGCGGACGCCTCCCACAACGTGCTCGTGGCGACGCTGTGCAAGTTCCTGAACGACCTCCTGATGCGGGTCGCCCAGAACGAGATTGGCGGGGTCACCGCCAACTGGCCCCGCATCGCGGGCCGGCTGGGTGAGGATCGCCGCGACCTGATGAACGCCCTTTTGGCGCGCGACGTCGAGGGCGCGATGGCCGCCGCCGCCGCCTATCACCGGCACACGCGAAGCTTGGTGAAAGACGCGATGGACGCCTACCAGGGACCACCGGGAGACGGCCTGCGCGATGCCTTCAAACGCCTGCGGCAGACAGAGAGTTAGGATTCGGCGCGGACAAGGTCCGGGCTCCGCCAGCGACACGGAGTTTGAAAGATGGCCACGGCGACGCTGGCCAGAGTTGGCGTAGGCGTTCGTCCTTGTCTTCCAGGTTCAGCCTTTGTGCTTTGCGCAAAGGCTATATATACTTGTTGAATGGGCAACTGACGAAATTTTCGGAAAAACTTAAGAATAGATTCGTCAAAGGCTGGACGAAAATCACCAAGTGACTTAGTGGTATTCTCCCGGGGCGCGGGCTCTAGTTCTGACCGTGCTCCTTGGAGCTTCATGTCCGCGCCAGAGTCTAGGCGCGGCAGTGGAGTCGCGGAGGTGATGCATTGAAGATAGCGGTCCTTGGAGCCGGGGCGATGGGAAGCCTCTTTGGGGCCAAGTTGTCCTTGGCGGGCTTCGACATCCGATTGATCGACATCAACCAGGCCCACATCGACGCGGTGAACCAAGAGGGCCTGAAGTTGCAGACCGAAGCGGGCGCCCACACCGTTCGCCTGCCGATCGGCCCAGCGAGCGCCTTTGCCGAACCGGTCGACCTTGTGCTCGTCTTCACCAAGGGCCCCCACACGGTGGCCGCACTCGAGGCGGCCCGACACCTGATCGGGCCGTCGACCTGGGCGCTGACGCTGCAGAACGGGCTTGGCAATGGCGATAGGGTTGCGACGGTGGTCCCGGCGGACCGCGTCCTGATCGGCATGACGAACTGGCCGTCCGACATGCGCGGGCCCGGCTCGGTCAGTTCCCATGGCCTTGGCGAGGTGCGTCTTTGGAGCCTCGATGGCAAACCGAGCGAACGCCTGAGCGCGGTCGCGGACGTCCTATCCGCCGCGGGCCTGAACGCCCAGGCGGACGCATCCGTCCTCGTGGCCATATGGGAAAAGGCGGCGTTCAACGCGGCCATGAATTCAATCGCTGCGGTGACAGGGTTCACGGTGGGCGAGATGAGCGACGATGCTGACACGCGTGCGCTCGCCCGCGCCGTGGTCCAGGAAGCGACGGCGGTCGCCAACGCCCGGGGGATCGATGCCAGCGAAGCGCGCGTGCTGGCCATGGTGGAGCACGCCTTCGCGGACCACCGTCCACACAAGCCTTCCATGCTTCAGGACGTCTTGAACCAGCGCCAGACTGAGATCGGTTCTATCAACGGCGCCATCGTCGAGGAGGCGACCAAGAGCAGCCTCAGCGCGCCCGTCATCCAAACGCTGCTGCGCTTAGTCAGCGCCAAGGAGCGTCACTACGCCTGAGGCCGACGCCGTTCCGAGCGGGACAGCGTGGTCGCGTCATCCATCGATTGCAGGAGACCGCGTGGACAGAGAACCGAGCCGCTCCATCGACGTTGGAGCCCTGATAGATGGTGGCCCCTGGACCTTGTTCCAGAAGGGGATGTTGGGGCTTGTTTCCCTGGCGGTGGTGCTCGACGGCTTCAACAACCAGATCATCGGCTTCGCGCTGCCGGCCATCCTGGCCGACTGGCATCGCCAGCGGGCGGACTTCGTCGGCGTGATCGCGGCGGGCCTGGGCGGCATGGCGATTGGCACGATCCTTGGCGGGATGGCGGGGGACCGGTTTGGGCGAAAGCCGGCGCTGGTCGCAAGCGTCCTGCTGTTCGGGCTTGCGACGACCGCCACTTCGGCGGCCATGGGGCCCCTCAGTTTCGGGATCCTGAGACTGATTGCCGGGATCGGCATCGGAGCGGCGTTGCCCAACGCCGCGACCCTGGCGGCCGAGTTCACGCCTTCGCGCGACCGTCCCATGGCGGTGACCTGCACGATCGTCTGCGTCCCCCTTGGCGGGGTCTTTGGCGGGCTGCTGGCGGCCCGGGTCCTGCCCACGATTGGCTGGCGGGCGCTCTATCAGATGGGCGGGGCCGCCCCCCTGGTTGTTGCTGTCGCCCTGATCTTCCTTCTGCCTGAATCGCCCCGATTCCTGGCGCGGCATTCCAGTCGCGGCCTCGAACTTCAGGCCTTCCTGAGACGGTGTGGTCTGCGGCCGGCCGAGGGCGTCACCCTGATGGAAGAGCAGAAGCAAACCGGCGGCAAGGAACGGCATGGGCTGCGCGCCCTGTTCGACGGTTTCTATCGGCGCGACACCCTCGCCCTTTGGGGGGCGGTGTTCTGCACCCAGGCGGCGGTCTATCTTGTGTTCAGCTGGCTTCCCGCCATGCTCGGAGACCGGGGCCTCAGTCTGGCGATCACGAGCAATGCGCTCGCCGCGCACAATGTCGGAGGGGTCCTTGGCGCCTTGCTGGGCGCCGGAGCGATTGGCCTGGTGGGCTCCAGGCGGACAATGATCGCGCTCGCCATAGGAGCGGTCGTCGTTGCGGCGGCCCTCGGCTTTGTCGTCATCGATCCGGCGCGGTCGTTGCTGGGACTCATGGTCCTTCTGACGGCGCACGGCTTCTTCCTGAACGCCGTACAGACCACCCTCTATGCCCTGGCCGCGCACATTTACCTGACCCGCGTCAGGGCCACCGGATCGGGCGCCGCCCTCGGCGTGGGACGGCTCGGCGGGATCCTGAGCGCTTTCGCCGGGGCGGCGGTCCTGGCGGGCGGGTCTCGGGTCTATTTCGAGTTTCTGGCCTTGGCCATGGCCGGCTCGGCGCTCGGGCTTGCGTTGATCGGGCGTCACATCCCGCCGGCGAAGGCGGCCACAGGTCTAGGCGCAAGCACGGAAGGGATCAGGTCGTCGATCGCGCCCTGATCACCCCGGTCCAATGGTCGGGTATGATCTCTACAGGCACGTCCATGAACCTGCGGGGCCAATAGCTGTTGCCGGCTTCACGGAGGAACGCCTTGTCCTCCAGCAGATAGCGCCACTCGGCGGGGGTGAAACGAAGGACGGACCCGTGGGTCGGGACATGGTTTCCAACGCTTGCTCGCATGACCGTTCCTCACGTGCCTCGTCTGCGACCCTGGCCGACCAGCGGGGCTTTCGTGGGGCGGATTTTTATCGCTGCGTGGCCACAATCGAGGTGTTTCGTTGCGGACGACCGGGCTGCCTTTCGAAGGCGTCTACCTGCTCCGCTGCCACGAACCGGCCGGGTTCTGGATTTATCAGTGATAACAGGATGTTGAACTGAGGTCGGGTCCGTGTGACGTCTCCTTACTTGTTATCTAGTCACCAGTTGACTAAGGTTCCATGGTCAGGCGGCAACCTGATTCAAAGAACAAGGCCTCGGCGAGGCGCCCCCGGGAGGAGGGAGGACAACAAGGCCGCTGCAAGCGGTATCCAGATCGACTCGATCCAGCGCCCTTGGCGCCCTCAGGGACGCGCGACGCCGGGCCCTGCCTTCCCCGTCCGGGAATGGCCCAGGCATGCGCCACCCATCCAGCACACCAACGAACGCCCCGGCGCTGACAGCCGCGGGGCGACGACCGACTGAATCAAAAATTGGGGGTTGAAATGAACTGTCTCTCTTTGCATCGCCGCGTTCTCTTCGCGTCCGCCGCCGTGGCGCTCATGGGTTTGCCGCATCTGGCGCACGCCCAAGGCCAGGCGCCTGCGGCTACTCCCGCTTCGAACAGCGGGGTCCAGATCGAAGAAGTCGTCATCACCGCACAAAAGCGCACTGAGCGGCTGCAGGATGTGCCCGTCGCCGCCGCGGTGGTGGGGAGCTCAACCCTGGCTCAAAACAACGCGGGAAGCCTGTCGGACCTCAACAAGGTCGTGCCGTCGGTCAACCTGACGGGCAACATCAATTCGAAGGGTGCGCTGGGCATCCGCGGGATCTCCAGCGTGTCGAACCAGGGGGCGATCGGGATCATCTCGGGCGTCGCCGTGCTGCTCGACGGCGTGCCGGTGCCCTCCGATTCATTTGCCGCCCAGCAGCTTGAGGACGTGCAGCGCGTGGAGGTCCTCAAGGGTCCGCAAGCCACGCTTGGCGGCCGTTCGGCGGCCCAAGGGGTGATCAACATCGTCACCAAGGCCCCCGCCAATTTCTGGACCGGGAACGTCAGCGGGACCCTGACGACGGACAAGGAACGTCGGGTAAACGGCTTCCTGTCCGGTCCGCTCGTGGCCGACAAGCTGGACTTCAGCGTCGCCGCCTATGACAACTCGCGCGACTATCCGATCACCAACGCCTACTACGGGCGCAAGACCCACGAGGACACCTACGGGACGCACGCCAAGCTGCTGTTGCATGCGAACGAGAACCTCGACGTGACCTTGGCCACGGCCTTCTCCGGCGACCGGATCACGGGGGGCAATCTGGTCTATAGCTATGTCGCGCCGGGGGCGACGATCCTGGGCCGTCCCGGCTTCCTCGGCCAGGCCCAGCTTCTGCCCGGCATCACGCCGAGCCTTGGGAACCAAGTCTATAACAGTCCCGTCAGCTCGGCCGGTTTCTCCGCGTTCGACGGCAGCGTTTCGCTGAACGTCGACTACCGGCTTGGCGACTACACGCTGACCTCGACGACGGCGTTCCAGAGCGACGCCCAGAAGACGGTCAACGACCTCTTCGCGGTTTCCCAATATTTCTACAACGTCCTCACCAACGGCGCCTCGACCTTCGATAACACTCAGACGCTGACCAAGCGGTCATCGCAGACCAGCGAGGAGCTGAAGCTTGTGTCGCCGGCCGATAAGCCGATCAGCTACGTGGTGGGCGCGTTCTACTCCGACACGCCGATCGTCGAGCGGCAGACCCGCAAATTCCCCGGCAACCCGGTCACCTTCTTTGTGAGCCAAGGGACCAGGACGTTCGATCTCTACGGACGCTCGACGTGGAAGCTGGACAGCTCCAATTCGATCGTCACGGGCCTGCGCTACAACTACGACCAGATCAGGTACGACCTCAACCAGACCGTGAATGGCGCGGTCGGTGCGTTCCACAGCCAGGGTAGCGACAGCTCCGGCGCCCTGGTCGGCGACGTCAGCCTGCAGCACAAGTTCGGCAGCAACGTCATGGTCTATGGCACCTACGCCAGGGGCTATGCGCCCAAGGCCTACAACACGACGGCGACCCTGACCTCCAACACGCCGATCGCGCCGGTGGGCGAGGAGACGATCAACCACTTCGAGATCGGCTCCAAGGGCGTCTATTTCAATCGCCGCCTGACCCTCGATGTCGCCGTGTTCGACACCGTCTATCTCAACTACCAGGTCCAGACCTATCGGACGCTGCCGGGATCGACCGTGTCCACCTTGGACCTGAGCTCCGCTGGGCAGGCTTCGACCAAGGGGGTCGAAATCGACTCCACGTTCAAGGCGACCCGGGACCTCAAGCTCAACCTCGGCCTCGCGTACATCAACGCGATCTTCGACAAGTTCACCGGTGCGTCCTGCTACAGCTACGCAACGGTCCTTCCCCCGGAATGCAAGCTCGTGAACGGCTTCGCGGTCCAGGACGTGTCCGGCCGGCCGATGCCGAACGCGCCGAACTTCAAACTGACGGCCGGGGCCGAGCAACGTTTCCCCCTGGGCTCGGCGCCCTATGAGGTAGTTGTCGGCGGCCTCTACACCTACCAGTCCGCGGCGCAGATGATCTATGACGAGAACCCTCAAGCGATCGTCCCCGCCTTCGGCCTCCTGAACCTGACCGCCGGCATAACGGAGAAGGCGGGCCGGTATTCGGCGACCCTGTTCGTCAACAACGTGTTCGACCACCATTATCCGGCCTTCGTCGGGGATATGTACAACAGCGCCTGGCGCAACAACGTGGTCATCGTGCAGCCGGCGCGTGACTCCAGCCGCTATGCGGGGATCAGGCTGACCGCCGCCTTCTGACGAAAAGCGCCTGCATCCGGGGCGCATCTCCCGGATGCAGGCTGCCCTGTATCTTTGCCAACGGAATGGGGGCTACGGTGAGCCAGGTCGACCCGGCCGGCGGGTTGAAGTCCGGGCTTGGCGATGGAAGAGGGGGCTAAACGGCGCTGCCTGATCCTGGTGTTGGACTGGGCCGAAAAGGCCGTGTTGACCGGCCTTTTCGTGGCCCTTCTGCTGCAGATGATCCCCAATCTGGGCAGAGCGCCCTTGAGCGCCGTCTTTCTGGCGCCCAACGCGCTCGTCGCCGGCCTTGTGCTGACCCGCCGCCGCGCCCGCGCCGTCAGCCTGAACCCGCTCGATTGGCTCATAGCCCTGGCGGCATCCGCGGCTCCCTTGCTCCTTGCCACGACGACGGCCAAGGCGTTGGGTTCTATCTGGGTCGCTGAGGGCGTCATGCTGGCTGGAATGGTCATCAGCATGACGGCGACGCTGGCGCTTTGGCGAAGCTTCGGCATCTTGCCGGCCAACAGGGGGATAAAGCGGACGGGCCCCTACCGGATCGTTCGGCACCCGATGTACGCCGGTTACATGCTGTGGCAGCTCGGCTTCGTCCTGTCCCATCCTGGCTGGGCCAACGGCTTTTGCTTCCTGGCGGCGCTGGGCCTTCAGCTCTGGCGGATCGACCGGGAAGATCGGCTCCTGAAGATCGACCCGGACTACGCCAGCTATATGCGCAGCGTCCGATACAGGCTGGTTCCCTCGGTCTATTAGCCGGGGCCGGCTCAGCCTGGCGGAGGAGGCGTGCTCGCGGCCGCCCCGGCCAGTTCCGTCACGTCCCAGCCGCCGCCCAGGGCGCGAACCAGGCCGACGTCGGCGACGAGGCGGCGGGTCTGCAGGTCCAGCGCCGACTGCTGGGTTTGCAGCAGGGCGGTCTGCGCGGTGACCACCTCCAGATAGCTGGTGGCCCCTTCCCGATAGAGGGCGAGCGCGACGTTCAGGGTGTGCTGGGCCGCCGTAACCCCGGCCTCCGTATCGGTGGACTCTCGACCCAGCCAGTGCAGGAGGGCGCGATTGTCCTCCACCTCCTTGAAGGCCGTCAGCACGGTGGAGCGATAGGCCGCCGAGGTTTCCCGGAACCGGGCATAGGCTCCCGCTTCCTGGGCGCGCAGGCGGCCGCCGTCGAGCAGGGGCAGGGTGAGGCCCGGCCCCAGGGACCAGAAGCTGTCCGCCAGCTTGAAGAGGTTCTGTCCGGAACTCTGAAAGCCGCCCAGGGCGTCGAAGGTGAGGGTGGGATAGAAGGCGGCCCGGGCTACGCCGATCTCGGCGTTGGCCGCCGCCGCGGCGCGCTCGGCGGAGGCGATGTCGGGGCGGCGCTGGAGCAGGGTGGAGGGCAGCTCGGTCGGTATCTCCGGCAGGACGAACGGGCTCACCTCCGGCGCGACGGTGAAGTCGGAGGCCGGCTTGCCGACCAGGACCGCGATGGCGTGCTCCAGCAGGGCGCGACGGGAGGCGACGTCCGAAACCTGCGCGCGCACGGTGTCGAGCTGGGTCGCGGCGCGGGAGACGTCGATGCTGGCCGCGATCTTGCCCTGGTACAGGGTCTCGGTCAGGTCGTAGGCCTTCTGATAGGCGCTGACGGTGTCGGCCAGGAGCTTGGCGTTCGCGTCCAGGCCGCGAAGCTGGAAATAGGCGCTGGCCAGTTCGGTCTGCAGGCTGAGCCGCATGGTGGCCAGATCGGCGCCGCTGGCCTGGGCGATCGCCTTGCGGCTGGCGATTTCGTTGCGGATCCTTCCCCAGAAATCGAATTCGTAGCTGACCGCCGCGCCCACCTGGCCGGCGTTGTAGTAGGTGGGCTGGCCTGCGCCCCGCAGAGGCCGCTGCAGCGATTGCCGGTTGGCCGTGGCGGAGGCGCCCAGGCCGATCTGGGGAAACAGGCCGGCGGTGGCCTCGGCGGCGAAATCCCGCGCCTCGTCATAGCGCGCCGCCGCCGCCGCCAGGTCCTGGTTGGAGGGCTCGACCTGGCTCTCCAGGGTGGCCAGCGTCGGGTCGGAGAACCGGGTCCACCAGTCGCCGCGGGAGAGGCTGTCGGCCGGCCGCGCCGCTTCCCAGCTTCCCTGCTGCTGATAGGTCTGCGGCACGGCCACGAGCGGCGCGACATACTTCGGCGCGAAGCTGCAGGCTGCCAGGACGCAGGCCGTGGACGAGACGAGGACGGGGGTCAGGCGGTGGCGAAGCATGGTCAACTCCCCTTGTGGGCGGACCCGACGGCGCCGAGGCGCACGGGGTCGCCGGTGCGCAGGCTTTCCGGCGGACTGTCGATCACTCGGTCGGTCGGCTGCAGGCCGGCGGCGATCTCGACGCTGTCGCCGAGGTCCCGGCCGGGCTTGACGGGCTTGAGCACCGCCCGGCCATCCGCCCCGAGCACCGCGACCTGGTCGCCGTTCGCCGTGACGATCAGCGCCGTGGCCGGAATGCGCAGGGCGGCGCCGTCCGCGCCGACCTGGAACGCGACCTGGCAGTAGGAGCCGGCGGCCAGCAGGCCGCCCGGATTGTCGGCCTGCAGCTCGACCTGCATGGTGTGCGAGGCGGCGTCCAGCATGTGGGACACGGCCACCACCGTGGCCGTGAAGGTCCGCCCCGGAAGCTGCGGAACCGCGAAGGTGGCGGCCTGGCCGGGGGTGAGCTTGGCCGACAGGGCCTGGGGCGCCTGGACGTAGATGCGCACGCGGTGAAGATCGGCCACCTCGAACAGCTCCTGGCCGGTGGAGCCGGCGTTGATCAGGGAGCCGACGTCGGTCTTGCGCGCTGTGACGATCCCGTCGAAGGGAGAGAAGACCTGCTTGTAGGCCTCCATGGCCTCGAAACGGCGCACATTGGCCTGGGCGGCCGACGCCAGGGCGGTCTTGGCGGACTCGTCGCCGATCTTCTCGTCGACCGCCTGCTGCGAAACCGCCTGCGAGGCCAGCAGGGCCGACCAGCGCTTGGCCGTGAGAGCCGCGAGTTGCTGGTTGGCCTGGGCGGTCGCCAGGTCGCCCCGGGCCTGCTCGAGCTGCTGGTCGAGTTCGGGCGCATCGATGGAGGCGAGGACCTGGCCGGCCTTCACGGGCGAGCCGATGTCCTGGCGCCAGTTGGTCAGGTAGCCGCTGACCCGGGCATAGATCCGGGCGGTCTGGAAGGCCTGGACGACCCCCGGCAGGCTCAACTGGCTGGCGCCCTGGTGGTCCAGCTTGGCCAGGGCCACGGTCGGCACGGCCTGGGCCCCGGCCCACTGGGCGTTGACCTGGGTGCTGTGGGCCCTGGCGAGCAGCCCGCCGGCGCCCACGGCGACGGCAAGGACGATGGCGGCGCCTGCGAACAGTTTGAGGCGGTGGATATCGGGTGTCTTGATCTCTTCGGGGGACATGGGTCTGATTCCCTTAGGAATGGTCGGGAAGGGCGTGAAGTGAGTCGGACGGCGACGGAGCCATCCGGGGGGCGGGCTTGGGCGCACGGCCATGCACGACGCTGAACAGGGTCGGCACGAGGAGCAGGGTGGCGCAGGTGGCGAAGATCAGACCGCCGATGACCGCGCGGCCCAGGGGGCTGTTCTGGCTGGGTTCGATGGCCATGGGCAGCATGCCCAGGACCATGGCCAGGGCGGTCATCAGCACCGGCCGGAACCGCATCGTCCCCGCCTCCAGGGCCGCCGTCAGGGCGTCCGCCCCCGCGGCCATCCGCTCCCGGGCGAAGGCGATCACCAGGATGGAGGTGGCGGTCGCCACCCCCATGCACATGATCGCTCCCGTCAGGGCGGGCACCGATAGGGTCGTGCCGGTGGCGAACAGGATCCAGACGATCCCGGCTAGGGCCGTCGGCAAGGCCGCGACGATCACCAGCGGATCGAGCCAGGATTGGAAGTTGACGACGATCAGCAGGTAGATGAGCACGATGGCGAAGGCGAGCCCGACGACCAGCTGCTCGTAGGCGCTGGCCATGGTCGTCACCTGGCCGCGCAGGGCCACGTTGGCCCCGACGGGAACGTCCTTGGCCGTGGCCTTGAGCACCTTGCGGATGTCCGCGGCGACGGCGCCGAGGTCGCGTCCCTGGGGCGAGGCGTAGATGTCGATCACCGGCCGGACGTTGTAGTGCGAAATCAGGGCGTTGCTGGGCGAGCGCTGGATGTCGGCGACGCCGCCGAGCAGTTGCGTGCCGCCGCCGCCGCTGCTCGGGGTCACCGGCAGGGCCTGAAGGCCGTTCAGCGAGCTGATGTCCTGTTGCGGCGTCTGGATCGCGACCGGATAGGACACGCCCGTCTTCGTATTCAGCCAGAAGGTCGGATAGACCTGCGAACTGCCCGCCAGGGTCGTCAGCATGGCGTTGGCCGCATCGCGTTCGTTGATGCCCGACAGGCCGGCCAACGAACGGTCCACGTTCACGTCCAGGGTCGGCTGCTCGAACGCCTGCTGGATGCGGACGTCGGCCGCGCCGGGGATCTGCTTGATCCGAGCGAGGAGTTCTTCGGCGTAGGCGCGGTCCGCGGGGATGTCGGAGCCGATCACCTGCAGGTCGATCGGGGCGGGGGCGCCGAAGTTCAGGATCTGGCTGACCATGTCGGCCGGCAGGAAGGCGAAGGTGACGCCCGGGAACTGCCGCGGCAGGGTCTCGCGCATCCGCCGGACATAGTCGGCCGTCGCGGCGTGGTGCTCCTTGAGGCTCACCAGGATGTCGGCGTCCTCGGTGCCGATGGTGCCGGAGTTGTTGTAGGCCATGTTGATGCCGCTGACGCTCAGGCCGATGTTGTCGACCATGCCGTCGAGCTCATTCGCCGGGATGATCTGGCGGATCGCCACGCCGACGCGGTCGGCCAGCTTGGTGGTCTCTTCGATGCGCGAGCCGGTCTGGGCGCGGATGTGGATCTTGATCTGGCCGCCGTCGACGCTGGGGAAGAAGTCCTGGCCGAGGGCCGGGACCAGGACGAACGAGGCCAGGGACACGCCCAGGAAGCCGATGATCGCCCGCCGCCGGTGGCGCAGGGCCAGCGCCAGCAGGCCGGCATAACCCTCGCGCAGGGCCTCGAAGCGGCCTTCGAACTGGCGTTGCGCCCGTCCCAGCATGTTCATGACGCCCGACGCCATGCCGGTCGGCCGGCCGGTTTGCGGGCCGGCGTGCGGGGCATGATGCGCCGCGCCCTTGCCGAGCAGCGCGTGGGCCATGGCCGGCACGAGGGTGCGGGACAGGAAGTAGGAGGCCACCAGGGCGAACACCACGGCTTCGGCGAGGGGCCGGAACAGGTGGCCGGCCACCCCGTCCAGGCCGAACATCGGCACGAAGGCGATGCAGATGCACAGCAGCGAGACGGTCGCCGGCGTCACGATCTGCTGGGCGCCGTCGAGGATGGCGGTCTTGATGTCTTTGCCGTTCTCCAGATGCCAGTTGACGTTCTCGATGGTGACGGTGGCGTCGTCCACCAGGATGCCGACGGCCAGGGCCAGGCCGCCCAGGGTCATGATGTTGATCGTCTCGCCGAGGGCCGACAGCGCCGCCACCGAGGCGAGGATCGACAGCGGGATCGAGACCGTGATGATCAGGGTCGAGCGCCAGCTGCCGAGGAACAGCAGGATCATCAGGCCGGTGAGGGACGCGGCGATGAGGCCCTCGCGGATGACCCCCGAGACGGCGCTGGTCACAAAGCTCGATTGATCGCCGGCCGTCGTCAGATTGAGGCCCGGCGGCAGGGTCGTCTTGATCTGAGGCAGCAGGGCCTTGACGCCGGAGATGATCGACAGGGTCGATGTCGCGCCGGATTTGATGATGCTCAGCAGCACCGCATTCTGGCCGTCGACGTGCACCACATTGGTCTGGGGCGGGCTGCCGTCATGCACGAAGGCGACGTCGCGCATGTAGATGACGGCGCCGTTGACCGTCTTGATCGGCAGATTGTTGAAGGCGTCGATCGCGTTCGGCGAGTCGTTCAGGTTGATCTTGTATTCCAGCTTGCCGATCTTCTGCGTGCCGACGGGAATGATCAGGTTCTGGAGCGACAGGGCGCTGACGACGTCGTTCGCCGACAGTCCGTACTGGCTCAGGGCCTGCGGATTGAGGTCGGCCTGCACCTGCCGCACCCGGCCGCCGTAGGGCAGGGGGATGGCGGCGCCCGCCACCGACGCCAGCTGCGGGCGGATGAAGCTGGAGGCCTGGTCGAACAGGGTGGTGTCCGGCAGGGTCTTGCTTGACAGGGCCAGTTGCAGGATCGGCACGCTGGAGGCGTCGTAGCTGAGGATCGTGGGAGGGGTGATGCCCGCCGGCATCTGCTTGAGCACGGTCTGCGAGGCCGCGGTCACCTGCGCCATGGCGGCGTTGATGTTCACCGACGGCTGGAAGTAGATCTTGATGATCCCGTAGTTGGGCAGCGACTGGGACTCGATGTGCTCGATGTCGTTGACGCTCGTGGTCAGGGCCCGCTCGTAGAAGGTGACCACGCGGCCCGACATGTCGTCGGGCGACAGGCCGTTGTAGCTGAAGACCGCGCTGATCACCGGCACGTTGATGCTGGGGAAGATGTCCACCGGTGCGCGCAACGCCGCGGCGACGCCGAAGATCGTGATGAGCACCGCCAGCACGACCACGGAGTAGGGTCGCGCCAGCGCGAGCTTGACGAGCTTGATCATGGCCAGGCCTCAGCCGTGGGAGCCTGGCGGCCGGCGTTGGCGACCAACTCGACCAGAAAAGCCCCGGCCGCGCGCACCGTGGCGCGCTGGGTGACCGCGTCGAGGTCGGGCAGCAGCATGCTGCGGATGTTGACCTGTCGGCGCTGAAGGCCCTCGACGACGGCATGGAAGCGCTCGCCCCTGGGATCGTCCGGCGTGCTGTGCTGCACCATTCGAACCGAAGCCGGGGCCGGGCTGAGGATCGTCGGGGCGGCCTCCAGCGGGAGGTCGAGGGTGATCACCGCCGCGCCGGGGAGGACCCCGAGCAGAACCACGTGGATGGCCACCTGGCCCGCTCGGCCGGCGCCCAGCAGCACGACCTGCTGGCTCTGCAGCCAGTGCTTGTCCGCCGCTTCGGAAAGCAGGGCGCGCAGAGCGACCAGGTCTATCCGCCGCGCCGTCAGGTCCAGTTCCAGGCCGGCGAAGACGCCGCGCGGAACCGACGGAGCCCACTGGGCCGCGAGGTCCTCGGCCTGGGCCTTCCGGCCCTGTCCGAACAGGATGACGATGAGGGCGTCGGCCCGGGCGCCGTCATCGCTGCGGCTGAACTCGTGCAATCGGGGAACTTGGGGTTGGGGCATGTCGCCGCTCCGGCTTTTCCTGCCCCCAAAAAGCGACGACGCGGCTGTATGAGACAAGTGCATCTTCTGCACCGCCCCATTCACGGTTAGAATGCGATGGTTTTTTCGCTGGAGCCGACCGCATGCGGCTGAGAACTTTCGACCTCAACCTCCTGGTGGTTTTCGACGCGGTGCTGCGCGAACGCAGCGTGACCAAGGCGGGCGACAAGCTCGGCCTCAGCCAGCCGGCCATGAGCCATGCCCTCAATCGCCTGCGGTGGCTGTTGAAGGACCAGCTGTTCGTCCGCACGCCGGAGGGGATGATGCCGACGCCACGCGCCGAAAACCTGGCCGAGCCGATCAGCCGCGCCCTGATCGATCTGCAACTGACCCTCGATCCGGAGGACTTCGTGCCCGAAGAGGCGCACCGGCGTTTTGTGGTCGCGGTGAACAACTACGCCGCCCTGGTGCTGGCCGGCCCGCTGTTCAGGGCGTGCAGCGCCATGGCGCCGAACGTGAGCCTTTCCCTGCGGCCGAGCGGTACGCTGGACGTGTTCGAAATGCTCGATCGGGGCGAACTGGACCTGGCCATCCTGGGCCGGCAGGCGCCGGTCGCCCGGTTCTCCTCCCAGATGCTGATGGAGGACTACTATGTGGCCGTGACGCGCCGCGGCCATCCGATGGCCCAGCAGCCGATGACGCACGACAGTTTCGCCGCCCTGCCGCAGCTCGTGATCTCATCCAGCGGCGACGACCTGGGATTCGTGGACGCCGAGCTGGAGGCCCGGAGCCTGGCGCGCTCGGTCGCGGCCGAGGCGCCCTATTTGTCGGCGGGGGCTGTCCTGACCCAGTCGGACATGGTCGCCGTGATGGGCCGCCAGATCGCCCAAGAATTCAGCCGGGTCCACGCGATCGAACTGACGCGGCTTCCGTTCCCGTCTCCGCCGCTCAGCAGCGTCATGGTCTGGCACAGCCGGTTCGACGACCATCCCGCCCACAAATGGCTGCGCGACGCCGTCCTGGCCGCCGCCGCGCAATTCTGAACGGAGGCAGCGGGGCCGCCAGCCTCCGGCACGCTGCCTTCTGCAGGTCGTCCGCGCCCTCGAAACGCCTTCAAGCGGGACTTGATAATCTTCGGGCGCCGTTGTGCTCGATGACGCTTTACTTGCACGCGAAACCGCGCCAAACGTCTTTCCCATAAGGCGCTGTGTAGCCCGCCTGACGGGTACGAAACGGAGATTACCGAATGGGAGCGAAGCTCGCGGGTGGCGGCAAGGCCAAGTACGAACTGGGCCAGAACGCCGACATCAACGTCACGCCCTTCGTCGACGTCATGCTGGTGCTGCTGATCATCTTCATGGTCGCCGCGCCGATGGCGACCGTGGCGATCAAGATCGACTTGCCGCCGGCTCAGGCGCCCAAGGATCCGACCGACAAGAAGCCGACCTTCCTCTCGATCCGCCGCGGCGGCGAGGTCTATGTGGTCGCGCAGGACAGCACCCAGAAGGTCGAACTGCCGAGCCTGGCCTCCGTCCTCAACGTCACGTTGGGCGCCAACGCCACCAACCAGAGCGTGCTGGTCCGTGCCGACCGGGACGTGCGCTACCGGGAATTCATGGCGGTTGTGAACCAACTGCAGAAGGACGGCTTCTACAAGGTCGGCCTGATCAGCGAGAACCTGGGCTAACCCCCCCGGCTCAAACCGCTGGAACATCGATAGGGGCGGCCTGCGGGCCGCCCCTTTTTCGTGCGCCGCGAGGCGCCTTCGCTCCATTTTGCACCGCACGCGCTCCTTTGCCGGAAATGTTGCACCGCGAAGCGCTGCAGTAGGAACCGGCGGGGCCAATGTGCCGTTCGGTTTCATCATTGGTGAAGTGGATCGGCGCGCTCATGGCAGATGTGGTCGTCAAGTTGCCGGTGCGCGAGGGCGAAGAGGCGCAGTTGTTCGGGGTCGTCCTCAACAGCTTCATCGAGAGTCGCAGTTCGGACGCCGAGCTCTGGGCGGCCACCAGCGACGCACCTTATCTGATGGTCCGCTCCGATCCCCAGCCGGACGTCGAGATGAAGACGCTGATCTTCCAGGAGGACGGCGCCGCCCGCGATTTTTCCCACCAATGGGCCAAGGCCAGGATCGGGCTGACCGCCAAGGTGACCTACCAGCTCGGCTAACTGCAACGCCAGCCGCTCGACAGCGGGCCCGTCCCCCGCTAACCCAACATCATGAACGATTTGAAAGGCCTGCGCGTGGTTGTCGCCGGAGCTGGCGCGATCGGCTCCGTCCTGGCCCTGCAACTGGCCAGGCAGGGCGCACAGGTCATGCTCGCCGACCCGGCCGCGACCGGAGACAACGCCTCGGGCGTGGCCGCAGGCATGCTCGCGCCGGCGTTCGAGGCGCTGTTGGACCCGGTCTCGGCGGCCCTCTATCCCCTGATGCGCGCCGCCCGGGACGCCTGGCCGGCCATCGTCCAGGCTGCGCCCTCGGCGCCGCCCCTGGACCGGACCGGGGCGATGCTGCGATTGACCGACGTCGAAACGGGCGCGGCCATGCTGGCCCGGCTCGTCGCCTTGGGCGGGCGCGGCCGCCTCATCGATTCGGCCGAGGCGCGGAGCCTGGCTCCCGGATTGGCGGCGGAGGGGCCCTATCTGTTCACGTCCGAGGACTGGCGGCTGGAAGCCAGCGCCACCCTCCTGGCCCTGCACGACGCCTTCCGCAAGGCGGGGGGGCGGCGGTTGACCTCGGCGGCGGTCGGCTTCGATCGGGGGATGGTCCGGTTCGAAGGCGCCGAGGCGAAGGGCGCGGACCTGGTGATCCTGGCCACGGGGCCGAAGGCGGGCGGTTGGCCCGACGCCCTGGGCGACGCCCATCTGTCGCCGATCAAGGGCCAGATCCTTCGCTTTCCGGGCGTGCGCCAGCGCACCGGCCCCGTGGTGCGCGGGCCGGGGGCCTATGTCGCGCCCGGCGCCAACGGCCTGGTGGTCGGAGCCACCATGGAGCAGGGCCGCTCGGATCTCGCCATCGATCCCGAGGCCGTGGCGCAGCTGCGGTCGGCGGCGGCGGCCCTGTTCCCCAAGCTGGCGGACGCGTCCTTCATCGCCGCGGCGGGGG
>JAQGII010000434.1 GCA_028291305.1 Caulobacteraceae bacterium | reverse complement strand
CCCGCTTGTTTATTTTACCGAACCTTTTTCGCAGTACCTTTTGCATTGTTCGGTACATAAATGTATTCTCCTTGGTATTTTCCCATATGGGCACACTATACCATACGACAATATATGTCGATGATTGCACATATAGAAGGTTCCTTTGCTAGTGCAAAATTTTACATTTGCGAGTCCTGCGATGTTGCGGAAACAATGCCTCGGCTGCAACAGCAAAGGCTTGGGTTCCCCGTCGGGTCCCAAGATGGGGCAAGATCATGCCGAGAAACGGGCGACCTAATGTTATCGAGCGGGCGTACGAATTAGCCCAATCAGGCGAGTACAGCACCGTTAGTGAAATCAGGAGACGGGTGAGTTCGGAGGGCTATCTGGATGTTTCTGCTCACCTGTGGGGGCCGATGATCTATTCGTCCCTGCGTCAAGCCTGCCTGGAAGCGCACAAGGGTCAGACGGCGGGCAGCTGATGCCAGCCTCAGCGTTAGGTCCGACGATCCACCGGAGGGCCGACGCTCCTCGCGCGAACGGCGCGCCAAACGCCGGTCCGACGCGGCCCTGCCGACACATCCGGACTTCCCATCCGGTCTGTTTGCCGCGTCGCGCCGGCGGGAGCCGGGCCATCGCCGACCACCGGGGACGAGACGCGCCATGACCGCATCGTCCCATCGGGCCCAACCCCCCGTTTCCGCCGCGGTCGTGTGCCGCCGGCTGGAGAGCCTCGCGCCCCTCGGCCCCGCCTCCCTGGGCCTGCTGCTCTGTCTCGACGATCTGCAGACGCATGAAGCCGGCTGCGAACTGGTCAGCGAGCGGGCGCCGCACTTCCCCTCGAGGTTCCTGATCTCCGGTTGGGCGGCGCGGGTCCGCTGGCTTGCGGACGGGCGGCGGCAGATCCTGGGCTTCCTGTTGCCTGGAGACGGCATCGGCCTGTGCCTGCGGCCCCACCCCCTGGCCCTGGCCACCACGGTCGCGCTGACGCCGCTGGTGACGATAGACGCGGAACCGGTGATGCGGGCGGTCGGCGGCCCCGCGCCGCCTGAGGATCTGGCGGCGGCGATGCAGATCGCCTCGAGCATGGACGAGGCTGCCCTGTTGAACCAGGTCGTCCGCCTGGGCCGCCAGACGGCCTACGAGCGGATGTGCCATCTGCTGCTGGAGTTGTACGACCGGCTGTCCGACGTCGGCTTGGCCGAGGACCAGACCTTCCCCATGCCCCTGACTCAGGAACTGGTGTCCGATGCGCTGGGCCTGAGCGTGGTCCACGTCAACAGGATCCTGCAGCAACTACGCCGGGAAGGGCTGCTGGACCTGCGCACGGGCCGCGCCTCGCTGCTGGACATCGAACAGTTGCGCGACATCGCCGACTACGAACGGCCCCAGCCGTCACGGTGGCGGTCCTTCCCCGGCAGTCAGCCTATGAGCGAAGCACCAGCTTAACCTGGGTGAATGGCGCCTCGCCCCGGTTCACCCAAGATCGATCACAAGCGGCAACGGAAACAGTCCCATGAAACACCAAGCGCCGCATGAACGCAGGTCCCGGCCGGCATATCGGAATGTCGATTCCGGCCCCTCGGCGGAACAGTCGCTCTCCAACCTCAAGCGTGAGCTGGAAAGGGGCCGGGCCCGCGAACGGGCGCTCTTGCTGGAGTTGGCCGACAAGACCCGGGACAACCACGAGGAATCCCTGCTGCTGCGCGAGGCCGACCACCGTCTGAAGAACATGCTGCAGCTGGCCGCGTCCATGCTGGAGATGCAGCTTGCCGACGGCGACGATCCGGAACTGAAGCGCCGCATCGGCACGGTCATCGAGCGACTGCGCAACCTCGCCCGGGTCCACTCCGCCATCTGCCAAGCCGGCGACCACGATCGGATCTCGGTCGACGTTTGGCTGAAGAAGATTTGCCACGCCATGGCCCTGAACCCCTCGGTGGCCATGGACGTCACGGTGGATCAGATGGACTGGCCGGTGGCCGCGGCCACGCCGCTGGGTCTGTTCGTCACCGAGGCCATGTCCAACGCCCTGAAGCACGCCTTCGACGGCCGCGGGCGCGGGCATATCGCGGTCGGGCTTGCCCGGGCCGGCGACGCCGATTGGAAGCTGTCCGTGGCGGACGACGGACGGGGCCGCCCCGACAAGATGGGTTCGGGTCTGGGACTGAAGCTGCTGAATGTCTTTGCCCGCCAATTGGGCGGCTGCCTGGATATCGGCGCCGGACTGGAGGGTCGCGGCGTCTGCATGAGCGTGACCTTCCCGGCCCCGGCGCATCCTCGCCAGGCCTTCACCCCCCGGCGCCGCGCCCGCGATCGACTGGTTGATCCGTCCGGCGCGGAATGCGCCGTCTAGGTCGTCTTCCGAGGATAGAGCTACGGCCGTCGATACGGCGGGGCCCTGAACTAAGCAGAAACCACGCCGTTATAGGCCGATGAACACCGGCAATCATTTCCTCGACAGCCTGGACGCCGCCGACACGGGGGCGTTGCAGCCCCAGCTCAAGCGCGTCGAGCTGAAGCGGGACCAGGCGCTGGCCGAGGCCGGCAAGCCGCTGGTGCGGATCATCCTGCCGATCGACTGCGTCATCTCCGTCATCATCGTCATGCGCGACGGTCGTCAGGTGGAAAGCCGCACGATCGGCCGCGAAAGCGGTTTTGGCCTACTCAACGCCCTGGGCTCCGACTTGTCCTTCGAAAGCGTCATCGTGCAGGTCGCCGGGGCCGCCTTCACCCTGCCAAGGAATCGTCTGGCGGACGCCGCCTCGCGCAGTCCGACCCTGCTGCGGCAGATCGTGCGCCATGCCCAGGCCACCATCGTCCAGGCGGCGCAGTCCACGGCCTGCAATGCGCTGCACGACGTGCGGCAACGCCTCTGCCGCTGGCTGCTGCTGACCCAGGACCGGTTGGGCAGGGACCAGCTGGCCCTGACCCAGGAGCATCTGTCGATCATGCTGGGGGTGCAGCGGACGACGGTCACCGCCATCGCCTCCCAGATGCAGAAGGACGGGATCATCACCTACAGTCGCGGCAAGTTGACCGTCCTGGATCGGGCCGCCCTGCTGGCCGGCGCCTGCGAGTGCTACGCGGTGATCGAACGATCCGCGCAGCGGACGCTCCATCCGCCCGCCCCCGAGCCGGCGTAGACGCCAGCGCCGCCCGCGCCGTTCGGTTGACGCCGTGGACCCTACCGGACGACGCCGGTCTCGGTGGTGCCGTCGGGCTTGATGGGATTGCGGTTGTTGTCCTCGCAGACGTACTCGGTGATCTCCCAGTCGGGCTGCAGGTCGTAGGTGCGCGTCACGACCCACGGCCTGGTGAAGGCCACCGGGTCCTCGATGGTCATGATGTCCTGCATCTGGGTGGGCGAGATCCGCCGGATGCGCTCCACCTCGTGCACCTGGTCGCTGTGCATAGCGGCGGACACGTCATAGACCGTGTCGCCGCGCATGCCGACGGTGTCCACCACCAGGGTGTCGCCCTCCCAGTGGCCGATGGAGTGGCCCATGTAGCTGGGCGTCCATTCGTCGGCGCGGGGGTGCTGGCGCCCGTCGGTCCAGATGCGGCGCACCTGGCTGGATATCTCCATCAGGACGACCACCCGGTCCGGCTCGATCACGAACTCCATCGGATAGGGCGTGGTCATGATCCGCGGCATGCCGCCTGGCCGGCAGCTGGCTGTCGGATCGCCCGGTATGCCGGCCTTGTTGTCCTTCAGCTTCTGTACGTACCTGGCTTCCCACTCCGCGTTGTAGGGCGGGTACTCGCGCATGTCGGCGGCGCTGGCCAGGCCCTGGTTGCGCGGATCGGTGAAGGCCGCCGGGTCGAAGATGTTGCGCTCGTGCGGGTTCCAGACGCCCTTCCAGTCGGGGAATTTCGAGGGGGCTGCGGCCTGGGCGGCCAGCGGGGCCGCCACGAGCGCTGCGGCGCAGGCCAGCAGGCCCTTGCGAAAGCGGGTCATCGATTTCTCCCGTACCACGCACAGCCAAGGCGACGCCCTGCTGCATCTTGTTCTCGCGCCGGCCGCGCGCGGCGGCCCGCCCGTCTTGAGATATCAATATTCAAATCGCACCGGCGCGCAACGTTCGTCCGACCCGGCGCCGGCGGCGGCGTCTTCCCCATCTCCCTTGCGCGGTGGCCCCGGCTGTCGGCTAGGATGGCCGGCGGCGAACCCGAGCGCCACGCGCCCGTCAGCTAGGTCCGGCCATGCCCCACGTCATTGTCGAATACACCGACAACATCGCCGTCGAGGCCGATATCCCGCAGCTGCTGCGCATGATCGCCGAGCGCTGCGCCGACAGCGGCGGCGTGCTGCCGCTGGCCGGTGTCCGCGTACGGGCCATCCGCCTGACCGATTATGTAATCGCCGACGGCCGCCCCGAATACGCCTTCGTCAACGTCACGGTGAAGATGGGCCGGGGCCGCGATCAGGCGTTCAAGACGGCCTTCTTCGGTGCCTTGTTCGACCGCATCAAGGCCCATTTCGCGCCGCTGTCCGCCAGCCGCCCGCTGGCCCTGTCGATGTACATCGAGGAGATCGACGAGACCGGCGCCTTCCGCCAGAACGGCGTGCGCGACGCCCTGGGCCTGCCGCAGAAATAGCGCCGGCTGCGGTGGAGCTTTGCAATGCCGCCGGCAGGGGATAAGATTATCATAATAACAAAATAGCCGACCAGGAGGTCAGAGGTGGCCCACCCGCGCCGCGACAACGCGCTCAGCAGACTGGGGGCCCACCGCACCAGGCCGCTCGGCCATTTCATCGACGGACAGGCGGTCGACGGCGAGGGCCAGGCTTTCGACGTGACGGAGCCCGCCACCGGCGAGGTGCTGGGCCAGGCGCGCGACGCCACCGAGGCCGAACTGAACGCCGCCGTCGCCGCCGCCAAGAGCGCCTTCCCGGCCTGGGCCGCGATCTCGGGTGACAGGCGCCGGGCGCTGCTGCACAGGGTCGCCGACCTGATCGTGGCGCGGGCCGACGAGATCGCCGAGACCGAATGCCTCGACGCGGGCCAATGCTGGCGCTTCATGTCCAAGGCCGCCCTGCGCGGGGCCGAGAACTTCCGCTACTTCGCCGACCTGGCGCCGGGCGCCGCCGACGGCCAGTCCCTGCCCGCGGCCGACCACCTGAACTTCACCACGCGCCATCCCATCGGCCCGGTGGCGGTGATCACGCCCTGGAACACGCCGTTCATGCTGTCCACCTGGAAGATCGCCCCGGCGCTCGCGGCGGGCTGCACGGTGGTGCACAAGCCGGCCGAATGGTCGCCCTATTCCGCCCGCCTGCTCGTGGAGATCGCCCACGAAGCGGGCCTGCCGCCGGGCGTGCTCAACTCCATCAACGGCCTCGGCGAGACCACCGGCAGGCGGCTGACCGAGCATCCGGGCATCAAGGCCGTGGCCTTCGTCGGCGAGAGCAAGACCGGCTCGGCCATCATGCGCCAGGGGTCGCAGACCCTGAAGCGGGTCCACTTCGAACTGGGCGGCAAGAACCCGGTGGTGGTGTTCGACGATGCGGACCTGGACAAGGCGCTCGATGCCGCGATCTTCATGATCTACTCGCTGAACGGCCAGCGCTGCACATCCTCCTCGCGCCTGCTGGTGCAGCGGTCGATCTACGAGGGCTTCATCGCCAGAGCCGCCGAGCGGGTGAAACGGCTGAACGTCGGCGACCCGTTCGACCCGGCCACCGAGGTCGGTCCCCTGATCCATCCGCGCCACCTGGACAAGGTGGCGAGCTACACCGAGATCGCCCGCCAGGACGGGGCCCGCATCGTGGTCGGAGGCGAGCGCATCGCCGGAAGCGGGTATTTCTTCCAGCCCACCCTGTTCGCCGACGCCGACGCCTCGATGCGCATCGCCCAGGAGGAGATCTTCGGCCCGGTGCTGACCGCCATGCCCTTCGACGACGAGGCCGACGCCATCAGCATCGCCAATGACGTCCAGTACGGCCTGACCGCCTATGTCTGGACCAACGACGTCGGCCGCGCGCTGCGCGTGGCCAATGCGCTGGAGGCGGGCATGGTGTGGGTCAACAGCGAGAACGTGCGCCACCTGCCGACCCCGTTCGGCGGCGCCAAGGCGTCGGGCATCGGCCGCGACGGCGGCGACTGGAGCTTCGACTTCTACATGGAGACCAAGACCGTGGCCCTGGCCTACGGCACGCATACCGTGCCGCGCCTGGGAGCCTAGTCCTGCAGCCCCTCGCGCCCAGGCCTGCCCGGACCGATCAGGCCGACCAACTCCCGGAGCTCGCCCTGCAGCGCCGCCAGCCGCTCGGGTCCGAAGCTTTCGGCGTATGCTTGGAGGATGACGGCGGTCTTGCGCGCGGTCGTCTCGACCAGCGCCCGCCCGTTCGCCGTGGCGGTGATGATCGAGCGGCGCCCGTCGGTCGGGTCCAGCGTGCGGACGATCAGGCCCCGGTCGACCAGTTCCTTGAGGATGCGCGTCACGCTCGGCGCATAGAGCAGCCCGGCCTCGGCCAGGCCCGAGGGATCGGTGTCGCCCTCGTCCACCAGCACGCGCAGCACGCGCCACTGCTGCTCGGTCAGACCCGCCTCGCGCAGCGCCGGCCGGATCGGGGCCATAACAGCCTCGCGGGCCGCCAGCAGGGTCCCGGCCAGTGAAAGGCGATAGGGTGGACGCGCGGAGGTCTTGCTCATCTTCGCACCGATACAACAAACCGCGGCAGGAGAGGAGGTTCGGATGATCGCAGGCACGGCCTACGGGGTGGCGCTGAACGACCGCCGCCAGCTGGAGCGGATGTCGGCCGCCTTCGCCGAAGCGCCGTACAGGGCGCCGCCGGCCGCCCCGGTCCTCTACATCAAGCCGCGCACCAGTTTTGGCACGGGCGGCGCCCCTGTCCCCCTCCCCGCCGACCTGGAGCAGATCGAAGCGGCGGCCACCGTCGGCCTGCTGTTCGCGCGCGACCTGACGGGCGCCGCCCCGGACGAGGTGCGCGCCGCCGTCGGCGCCGCCTGCCTGGCGCTGGACGTCAGCGAGCCGCACGACAACTATTACCGCCCGGCGATCCGCGAGCGCTGCCGCGACGGCTTCCTGCCGCTGGGCCGCTTCGCCGCCCTGCCGCAAGACCTCGGCGAGATCGTCACCCGGATCGACGGTCGCGAGGTCCACCGCTGGTCGCTGGACCGGCTGGTCCGGCCGCTCGAGGCCCTGTGCGCCGAGCTCAGCGGCTTCATGACCCTGCGCGCCGGAGACCTTCTGCTGGTCGGCCTGCCCGGGGATGCGCCCCGCGCGCGGCGGGGCCAGAGCATCGCCGTGCGCGCCGAAGGCCTGCCCGCCCTCGACACCGTCGTCGTCGCCGGGGACCTCTCGTGAAGCGCGCCCGCATCGCCCACGACGGCCGGGCGACCTGGGCCGAGGTCATCGACGACGGCGCCGCACTGCGCCTGCCCGGCGGCGCCCGCATCGCCGCCGCCGGCGC
>JAQGII010000427.1 GCA_028291305.1 Caulobacteraceae bacterium | reverse complement strand
CGCCGTCGCCATCGTCGAGGCTGTCCGCGCCGCCGGCCATGACCTGCGGCTCCATATCGTCGGCTCCGCGGCGCCCGGACAGACGTCCTGGCTGCAAGGGCTGGTCGCCGGCAGGGACTGGATCTCCTGGCGGCCGGGCCTGGACCGCGAAGCGCTGGAAAGCCTGGTGGCGCGCCAGCGGTGGGGCCTGCACTGTTACCGCTTCGAGCACTATGGGTTCGCTCCCGCGGAGTTGCAGGCCCTGGGATGCATCACGCTGGTGCATGACTCCGGCGGCCAGCGGGAAATCGTCCGCAGCCCGGATCAACGCTACCGGGACGTGGACGACGCGGTGCGCAAGTTCCTGGCGATCCTGCGCACGCCGGAGCGCCACCCGCGCCTCGTGGAGGAGGGGCTCGGGGCCGCGGCCGAGCACACCACGGCGAAGTTCGAGCGCGAATTCAGGTCGGTCGTCGAGGCCATGCTGGCCGAACCGCGGCGAGGCAGGGCGGCGCCCTCGGCGGCCTTACACCCCGGCAGTGTGTGAACACCTTCTCGGAAACGACATCTAGGCCGCGACGCTGAAGGCCGGGTCGCGCATGTAGAGGCCGCGGCGGGCGGCCACCGGGCGGAAGGCGGGCGGCGCGCGATTGGCCGTCTCGTCCGCTCCGAGCACCAGATAGCCGTCCTCGGCCAGGGCGCCGGCGATCCGCTCCAGGACGCTGCGGCGCGTGGACTCGTCGAAGGCCGACAGCACGTTGCGGCAGAAGATGACGTCGAACGGCCCCTGTCCCTTGACGTCGGTGAGGACGTTGAGCCGCGACAGGCTGACCATCTGGCGGATGCGGGGCGCCAGCACCCAGGCGTCGTCGACCTTGTCGAAATACTTGACCAGCAGGCGCGAGGGCAGACCGCGCTGGACCTCGAACTGCGTGTAGAGGCCCGAATGGGCCTTCTCCAGGCACCGCTCCGACAGGTCGCCGCCGACGATCTCCAGTTTCAGGCCGGGAAAGCGCCCGCACTCCTCGTCCGCCAGCATGGCCAGGGAGTAGGGCTCCTGGCCGGTGGAGCAGCCGAGGCTCCAGACCCGCGCCGTCGTGCGGCGGACCTGGGCCAGCACCGGCAGGATGTCGTCGCGCATCTGGTCGAAAGGGATCCGGTCGCGGAAGAACTGGGTCTCGATGGAGGACATCGCTTCCACCGCCGCCCAGACCAGCTTCTCGTCGCGCCGGTGCTGTAGGTCGTGGATCAGTTCGCCGATGGTGGTGAAGCCCTCGCGGCGGGCCACCGGCGCCAGCCGGGTCTCGATGACATAGGTCTTGTCGGTGTCCACCATCACGCCCGAGCGGCGGCGCACCAGGTCGGCGATGACCGAGATCTCGTGCGGCGTCATAGCAGGCCCGCGTCGGCGAACTTGGATTCGATGATGTCGCTGTCGAACGGCTTCATGATGTACTCGGCCGCCCCGGCGTCCAGCGCCTGGGCGATGTGGTCGGGGTCGTTCTCCACCGTGCAGAACACCACCACCGGCTTGTCGCCGTCCGGCGCGCGGCGCAGCTGGTGAAGGAACTCGAGCCCGTTCAGCACCGGCATGTTCCAGTCCAGGAGGATCGCCTGCGGCATGTCGGCCCGGCACCAGGCAAGCGCCTCCATCCCGTCCGCCGCCTCGGCGACGTCGAAGCCGATCTCCTCAAGAATGCGACGGGCAACCTTGCGTACGACGCGGCTGTCGTCGACCACGAGACAGGTTCTCACAGGTGAATCTCCTGGCCCTATCTCGCCCGGTCTTGGTTAAGGAGAGGTGCAGGAACATGCCGCTGGCGCGCGTCGTGAACGCTTGTTCCAGCCCTTCAGGCGTCGCGCGGGAGATGCGCGGCGACCACCACCGAATCCTCGCCGAGGGTGCTGTGCAGCCGTCCGCCGGCGTCCGCCACCACGGTGAACAGGTAATAGGGCTGCACCCATTGGCCGGGCAGGCCCTCGGTCATGCCCTCGCCGCGCAGGCCGGCCTGGGCTTCGGGCCGCAGCCGCGCGCGGGCCCCCTTGGCTTCCAGCAGGACGATCGTCTCGTCGACCGTCATCTCCACGGTCAGGCGCGCGAGGCCGCCCGTGGGCAGGGCCGTGGCCCCCAGCTGGGCCAGGTTGAGCAGGGCTCGCGCCGCCGGCTTGTCCAGCCGCTCGCTCTGCACCGCCCAGTCGAGTTCGGCGCGCACATGGCCGAACACGCCGCGGGTCAGAACCTCCAGATCCCTGGGGTCGAAGGTCTCGGCCGAGGCGGACGAGCCGTAGGCCACCCGGGCGAAGGACAGGACCGTGGCCAGCTTGCGCGCGCTCTGGTCGATCAGGTTCATGGCGTCGTCGCGCATGTCCTGGGCGGAGGGGTCCTCCAGCAGGTCCAGGCCGGAGACGATGGCGCTGACCGGGCTGATCATGTCGTGGCACAGCCGCCCCGCCAGGTGGGCGGCCAACTCGGCGCGGGGCACCGGTTTCGCGGGGCTCTCGGAGCGGTTCGAAAGGTCGATATCGTGAGGCATGGCGAACGAGGTTGGCCTGATTTGTCGCTTTGGGAAACCGGTCGCCCATGCCAAAGAGGCCGCGTGATCGACCCCTTCATCGAGCCGGGCGTGCTGGTGCGCCATCCGGGCCAGGACGATTGGGGCCTGGGTCAGGTGCAGACCGTGGTCGGCGCCCGCGTCACCGTCAATTTCGAGCACGCCGGCAAGCAGTTGATCGACACCAACAACGTGCGCCTGACCTACGTCGGCCCGGACCCCAGAGAGTAGAGTTGCGTTGCGCATGAACAACATCGGCCCCCTGCTCGCCGACATCGTCGAAGAGGCCGCCGCGGTCATCCTGCCCCTGTGGCGCGGCGAGTTCGCCATGAGCCACAAGAGCGACGAGAGCCCGGTGACCGAGGCCGACCACCGCGCCGAGGCGGTGATCCTGGCGCGGCTGCGGGCGGCCTTCCCGGACATTCCGATCATCGCCGAGGAGGACGCGGCCGCCTACGGCACGCCGTCGCAGATCGGGCCGCGCTTCTTCCTGGTGGACCCGCTGGACGGCACCAAGGCCTTCGTGCGCGGCGACGACCATTTCACCGTCAACATCGGCCTGGTGCAGGACGGCGTCCCGGTGGCCGGCGCCGTGGCCGCGCCGGTGCAGGGCCGCACCTGGTTCACCACCGACGCCGGCGCCGCGCGCAGGATGTTCGGACCCGGCGTCGGCGTGGCCGT
The DNA here is from genome assembly GCA_028291305.1 of Caulobacteraceae bacterium. Classification (GTDB taxonomy): domain Bacteria; phylum Pseudomonadota; class Alphaproteobacteria; order Caulobacterales; family Caulobacteraceae; genus BOG-938. The sequence continues at coordinate 1,293 of JAQGII010000427.1, read as the reverse complement.
GCGTGTGCGCCCGCGTCCGGCGGACGGCGGGACCGCCCTGGTCAGCCACACCCTGAAGCCGGAGCAGGGCGAGGCGCTGAAGGCGCAGTACGGCTTCGGCCGCACCCAGGCGATGGATTCCTCGATCAAGCTCTGCCTCATCGCCGAGGGCTCGGCCGACCTCTATCCGCGCCACGGCCCCACCATGGAATGGGACATCGCCGCCGGCCACGCCGTCCTGGCCGCCGCCGGCGGGCGGGTGGAACAGGTCGACGGCGCGCCGTTCCTCTACGGCAAGGCCGACCTCGGCTTCCGCAACGGCTGGTTCGTGGCCAGGGGCGGGTAGGGCTCCGCGGGCGTCACCGACCGATCTGGTCGTGCGGGCTTTCTGGCGCGCCCGCCGGTCTGCTACAGGGGATGCCCTTGGGGGAACCACACCGATGAACAAAGGCGCAGCCAAATCCGCCGAATCCAGCGACATGCGCCTGATCGTGGCGGCGTCGTCGGCCGGCACAGCCTTCGAGTGGTACGACTTCTTCATCTTCGGCACGTCCGCCGCCCTGATTTCCAAGAACTTCTTCGCCGGCGTGTCGGACGCAGCGGGCTTCATCTTCGCCCTGGGCGCCTTCGGGGCCGGCTTCGCCTTCCGGCCGCTGGGCTCGCTGGTGTTCGGCTGGCTGGGTGACAGGTTGGGGCGCAAGGGCGCCTTCATCGTCACCGTGACCCTGATGGGCGCCGCCACCATCGGCATCGGGCTGCTGCCGACCTACCGGCAGGCGGGCATCATCGCCCCGGCGCTGCTGATCTTCCTGCGCATCGTCCAGGGCTTCGCGCTCGGCGGCGAATACGGCGGGGCCGCGGTCTATGTGGCGGAACATTCGCCGGTGGCCCGGCGCGGGTATTACACCGGCTGGATCCAGATCTCCGCCTCGCTCGGCCTGATCGGCGCCCTGCTGGTGATCCTGGTCACCCGCACGGCGATGGGCGAAGCCGCCTTCGCCGACTGGGGCTGGCGCATCCCCTTCCTCAGTTCGGCGGCCCTGCTGGCGGTGTCGCTCTACATGCGGGCCAAGCTGGCCGAGAGCCCGGCCTTCAAGGCGATGAAGGCGGAAGGGACCCACTCCAAGGCGCCGCTGGCCGAGGCCTTCCTCCGCTGGCGCTACCTGAAGATCGTGCTGGTGGTGCTGTTCGGCGTCACCGTCGCCCAGGGCGCGGTCTGGTACACGACCTTCTTCTACAGCCAGTTCTTCCTGGAGAAGGTGCTCAAGCTGGACTCCGCCAGCGTCAATTTGCTGATGATCGCCGTCACCGTGA
>JAQGII010000361.1 GCA_028291305.1 Caulobacteraceae bacterium | reverse complement strand
CTGTCTATTTGTGGCGCCGACAAGCTGATGTGCTGTCGCCGCTCCGCCTTCGATCGTGGAGCCGCGGGCCCTGGCCGAGCATTTCCTAGGCCGAACCGATCGCTGCTTTCAGTTTTCGCCCCCATCTGCAAAAATGCTGAAACAGAAGGCCGCGATGTTCGGTAACCAAAAAATAATAACAGTTATGGGTGGTAAGCGATGCGGGCGTTTCTTCGGGAAACCAAATATCGCGTCCTTCAAAGGGTGGCCTTTAATCCATTAAGGGAGCCGCCACGGGCGCAGCAGAAGAAACGCGAGCCAAGCGCAACCCGATCATACCACGACCAAGGCGGGGTGATTCATCACCCCGAACCGGACGTGGGGGCATCGGGGCAAGCCGGAATATTTTTTCGGTACCCACTGAGCCATATCCCCGCAGGGTCGCACGTTGTTCGGTACGCGATTCTGTTCCCGGAGCAGGATGTTGGCGGCCAGTTGACCCTCGAGTGTCTGCTGGATGGAGAAGTCGTCGGCGCTCACGTGTTCGACATCGACGAGCCGCTGCGTCGAATAGCAGACACCATCGACTTGCCAGTCGAGCTTGCACATTCCGGGGTCGTGGAATTTCGTGGACACGTGACCCGGGGCCTGCGGCAGACGCACCTGCGTTACATAGACGTGCACGACACCGCTGCGGGCCTGCCCATCGACTACGTCTTCCCCTCTGACTACAACGCCTGGCCCGTTCGGCGGTTACGCAACATCGTCATTGGCACCACTGGCGTCTGCAACGCATCTTGCCCGCACTGCCCGACCAATAAGCCCATGCTTGCGCACCTCGCGCGGGCGCCGATGCCCTGGCCGCTCTTCAAGCGGCTGGTCGATCAGATTGCCGCCGCGCGCCTGTATATCGAAGGCAACTTCACGTTTGGGCTGCACGGCGACGCGCTCATGGACCCGATGGTCGTAGAGAGGGCTCGGTATCTGAAGTCGGTCATGCCCCATGCGAAAATCCTGCTGAACACAAACGCGGGTCCGTTCAATGAACGTCGGCACGCGCCTCTGATCGACCTGGTGGATTTCTTTGGCGTTCATGCCGAGGCTCTTTCATCAGAGGTCTATGCGCAGTTGATGCAGCCGTTACGCGCTGACGTTGTTTTCCCCAAAATCGAGCGCCTTATCGAATTGGCTGGCGACAAGGTCGCGATTGTTTCACCGATTTCACAGGTGAATATTGGCGAGTACGCCGCCATGTCAAAATATTGGAACGAGCGCGGCGTCCAGGTTATCGGACTTCCATTTACGAACCGCGTTACCGACAACCTGAATTACTATGATTATGCCCTTGCCCCATCCGCCGGAATTTGCCGCCAGGAAGTGGTCCATGATCTCGTAATCGATTGGGATGGGAAGGTTTTGGCCTGTTGCCAGGATTTTAGTCGAAGCAACGCCATCGGTGACTTGGAGCAGGAGAGCGTTCAGCAGGTCTTGAGCAACGCAGCCAGGCGGAAGGTTTTTGACCTGCTGGGTGAGGGTCGCTGGAGCGAGTTCTCGTCCTGTCGCAACTGCAAATTCGATCACGCCACCCGCGTTGAAGAGCTGTTGGAAGAGGCTCTCCATAAAACAACCGACGAGGCGTCTGAATTGTCCCTCAGCGCGTAGGGCAGGGCAACGAACGGGCTGACCCGCCCGCCAACCCACGCTATAGACCGCGCGACCTTCACCGAGCGGGCCCATTCCATGACCGAGCTTTACGACGTCGCCGCCATCGGCAACGCCATCGTCGACGTGATCTCGCCCTCCAGCGAGGACTTCCTGGCCGAGGAGGGCCTGGTCAAGGGCTCGATGGCGCTGATCGACGACGCGCAGGCGGTCAGCCTGTACGGCCGCATGACGGCCGGGATCGAGGCCTCGGGCGGTTCGGCGGCCAATACGGTGGCGGGGGTCGCCAGCCTCGGCGGCCGGGCGGCCTATCTGGGCAAGGTGGCCGACGACCAGCTGGGCCAGGTGTTCGTCCACGACATCAACGCCATCGGGGTCAAGTTCGACGTGGCCCCCCTGGCCGGCGGCCCGGCCACCGCGCGCTGCCTGATCAACGTCACCCCCGACGGCCAGCGCACCATGTCCACCTACCTGGGCGCCTCGATCCACCTGACGCCGGAGGACATCGACGCCGCGGTGATCGAGTCGGCCAAGATCATCTACCTGGAAGGCTATCTGTTCGACCCGTCCGACGCCCGCCGCGCCTTCGCCAAGGCCGCCGGCATCGCCCGGGCGTCCGAGCGCCTGATCGCCCTGACCCTGTCGGATTCGTTCGTCGTGCATCGCCACCGCGAGGCCCTGTTGGGCTTCATCGACAGCGAAGTGGACATCCTGCTGGCCAACGAGGCCGAGCTGACCGCCCTGTTCGAGACCTCCAGCTTCGACACCGCCGTGCGCTCCCTGCGCGGCCGGGCCAAGCTGGCCGCCGTCACCCGCGGCGAGCGGGGCTCGACGGTCATCGCCGGCGACCAGATCCACGACATCGCCGCCGTCCCGGTGGAAAAAGTCGTGGACACCACCGGCGCGGGCGACCAATACGCAGCGGGGTTCCTGTTTGGCCTGGCGAAGGGCCGCCCGCTGGACATGTGCGGCCGGCTGGGCTCCATCGCCGCCGCCGAGGTGATCTCGCACTACGGCCCCCGGCCCCAGGTTTCGCTGCAGGATCTGGCGCTGAAGGCCGGACTCTAGGGGTTGATATGACCGCCAACAGAACCGCCGAAGTCGTCCGCGAGACCAAGGAGACGCGCATCCGCGTGCGCATCGACCTGGACGGGACGGGCCAGACCAGCATCAAGACCGGGGTCGGCTTCTACGACCACATGCTGGAGGCCTTCGGCCGGCACGGCGGCTTCGACCTGGAGATCGAGACCCAGGGCGACCTGCACATCGACATGCACCACACGGTGGAGGACACCGGCATCGTCATCGGCCAGGCCTTCAAGGACGCCGCCGACGGCTTCAAGGGCGTGCGCCGCTTCGGGACCGCCTATGTGCCGATGGACGAGACCCTGACCCGCTGCGCGGTGGACCTGTCCAACCGGCCCTATCTGATCTGGAAGGTGGAGTTCACCCGGCCCAAGGTCGGGGAGATGGACACCGAGCTGTTCAAGGAATTCCACCAGGCCTTCGCCATGAACTGCGGCGCCTGCGTGCACATCGAGACCCTGTACGGCGACAACACCCACCATATCGCCGAAAGCGGCTTCAAGGCCCTGGCGCGGGCGCTGCGCGAGGCCGTGGAGATCGACCC
>JAQGII010000336.1 GCA_028291305.1 Caulobacteraceae bacterium | reverse complement strand
GTCGATGCGCTCGAAACCCAGGTCCAGCACGCGCTGCTTCTGGTCCAGCTGGTCCAGCTGGATCAGGGCGGAATCCTCGCCCACCGCCGGCAGCTGGATGATCGCGCCGTCCTTCAGCCGCAGGTCCCAGCGGCGCCCGTCCACCCGGATCAGGGCGTCGACCTTGCCCATCAGCTTGGAGCGCCCGCGCAGCAGCGGCAGGATCGAGCCGGCGTCCTGCGCCGCCCCGTCGCCCACCACCAGCGGCAGGTCGGGGAAGCGGCCGGGATCGGCGTCGCCGATTACCTTGCCTTCGCCGTCGACCACCCGGGCCGCGCCCAGGTGTTGCCAGACCGCCAGCGGCTGGCGGGGAACCACGGCGATGATCAGGGTGTCGGGCAGCAGGCGCACGATCTTGGCCTCCTTGACCCAGCCCGCGCCTTCGACCCGCTTGCGCAGGTCGTCCAGGCGCAGGTCGAGGATCGGGGCGCCCTTGGACAGGCCGGCGGCGCGCAGGATGTCGGCCCTGGCCATGTCCGGCGCGCCCTGGACCTGGACCTGCTGCAGCGTGAAGCCCAGCGGCGCCAGGGCGCGGCCCAGCGTCGAGGTCTGGTCGGCGGCCGGCGGCCGGGCCTCGCCGCGGTGGGCCAGGAAGACGGCGCCCGCGGCGCCGGCGGCGATCACGACGACGGCGACGCCGACCGCCATGCGCGGGCCGAGGCCGCCGCGTCCGGCGGAGGATCTGGCGGGAGAGTAGGCGGTGTCGCGGGACGAGGCGCGGGCGCGGCCCTGCGGCGCGCTGCGGGACGCGGAGGCGGTCTTAGAGCGGGACGCCGCTGGACTGCGCTCCCCCCGAACCACCGCGACCATAGGCGTCCTCCACGATCCAAAGCACTAATTCATCGAACGAAACCCCCACATGAGCCGCCTGCTCCGGGGCGAGCGAAGTAGGCGTCATGCCGGGTTGGGTATTGACCTCCAACAGAACAAAATTTTGTTTAAGGTCGTCATAACGGAAGTCCGATCGTGTAAGGCCTTGGCAACCAAGTGCGGCGTGCGCGAGCTCGGCCTGGCGCAGGGCCCTGTCGAAAATGTGCGGCGGGATCGACGCCGGCACCACGTGTTTGGAGCCGCCCTCCCCGTACTTGGCCTCGTAGTCGTAGAAGCCGCTGGACGGCACGATGTCGGTGACGGACACGGCCTTGTCGCCCATCACCGCCACGGCCAGCTCCTTGCCGGGGATATAGGGCTCGATCATCACCTCTTCGCCGTAGGTCCAGCTGTCCTGCGCCAGTTCCTGCGGCGGGCTGTTGGCCCCCTCGAACACCAGGAACACGCCGACCGACGAGCCCTGGGCGTTCGGCTTCACCACATAGGGCGGGGCCATCACATGATCGCGAGCGGCGTCGAAACGGTTGTGCAGGCCGCCGCCCGGCACGACCACCCCGGCCGCGGCCAGCACCGCCTTGGCCTTGGCCTTGTCCATCGCCAGGGCCGAGGCCAGCACGCCGGAGTGGGTGTAGGGCAGGCCCAGGGTCTCCAGCACGCCCTGGACGCAGCCGTCCTCGCCCCAGGCGCCGTGCAGGGCGTTGAAGGCCAGGCCCGGCTTCAGGGCGGTCAGCACCTGCGCCAGGTCGCGCCCCGCGTCCACGCGGCTGACCGTGGCCCCCAGCCGCTCCAGCGCGGCGGCGCAGGCGGCGCCGGACACCAGCGACACCTCCCGCTCCGGCGAGAGCCCGCCCAGCAGGACGGCGATATGGCGGCCGGCGAGCGGCTTGGACATGGAGGGGCTCCGATCAGACCGCCCAGCGATTAAAGGGTGTCGGGCGGATCGCAAAGACCCCCACCCCGCTCATCCCGGTACGGGTTACTTGACCGGCATCGCCTTCCTGAAGTCGATGCCTGATTCCGCGATGGCGTAGATGGTCGCCGCCCAGGCGGCGGCGGCCTTGTCGAGTTCTGCCGGATCGACCTTGTCCAGGGTGTCCTCGGCCGAGTGGTGGATGTCGAAATAGTGGGCGCCTTCCTGGCGCATGGCCAGCTGCGGCACGCCCAGCGGCACGAGGTGGCCGACGTCGTCGCCGCCGTACCGCGACGGCTCGGGATTGAGGGCCACGCCCAGCGGCTTCAGCGTCTCGGCCAGGGTCCTGATCGCCGGATGGTCGGCGCTGCCGGCCGGAACCTGGAAATAGACCACGTGCTGGGCGCCGAAATCGCTCTCGCCGGCGATGACGATCCTGGAGGCGTCCGCGGCGTGGGCCTTGGCGTAGGCGCCGCCGGCCTGGTCGGTCTCCTCGGCGCCCCACAGCACCACGCGGATGGTGCGGCGCGGCTTGCGCTCGCCGGCCAGGCGCGCGGCGGCCATGGCGATGGCGTCGCCGGCCCCGTCGTCGATGGCCCCGGTGCCCAGGCCCCAGCTGTCCAGGTGGCCGGAGACCAGCACCACCTCGTCGGGCGCGGCGCGGCCGGGGATCTCGCCGACCACGTTCCAGGTCGTCGCCTCGGGCAGGTAGGTCGGCAGCAGGGTGAACTTCACCCGGATCGGCTTGCCGCGCCGGGCCATGCGCTCCAGCTGGTCGGCGTCCGGGCCGCTCAGCGCCACGGCGGGGACCTTGGCCACGCCCTCGTCGTAGTTCATCGCCCCGGAGTGCGGCTGGCGCACGTTGTTGGTGGCCAGCGAGCGCAGCATGAAGCCGATCGCGCCGCGCCTGGCGGCCTCCGACGCCCCCTTGCGCCGCCACTTGTTGGCCGCGCCGTAGCCGGTCGCGCTCTCGTTCGAACCCATATGCTCGGTCAGCACCGCGATCCTGCCGGTCAGCGACCCCATGGGCGCCGCCTGCAGCGCCTCGAACGTGGGGAAGAGCACGATCTCCGCCTCGATGCCGCCCGGCGGCGTGGCGACCGAGCCGCCCAGGCCCGTGATCACCATCGGCTGCGGGAAGGGCGCGGTGACCTCGGCCGTCTCCACCCCCTTGAACCAGGCCCAGATGGTGAAGGGCTCGGCGTGGACGTTGGAGAAGCCCAGGGAGGTGAGCTTGGCCAGGGCCCAGTCCTTGGCGCGGGCGATGGCGGGCGAGCCGGCCGGCCGGGGACCGACCTCGGTGGTCAGGGATTCCAGGATCTCGTAGGCGCCCGAGCCCGACAGGCCCCGGTCGCGCAGGCGGGCCTCCGTCTGGGCCATGGCGTCCGGCGAGGCGGGCGCCTGGGCGAGGGCGTCGCCGGCGAAGAAGAAAGCGAGAGCCGCCGCGAAAGCGCGAACCAGGTTGCGGGTCATTTGGCCGGTCTCCCCACGCGCTTGATCTCCCACTCGAGATCGACGCCGAACTTGGCTTTTACGTCGGCGCGCACGGCGTCCCCAAGGCCTTCCAGGTCGGCGGCGGTCGCATCGCCGGTAT
>JAQGII010000293.1 GCA_028291305.1 Caulobacteraceae bacterium | reverse complement strand
GCACGTCCCCGAGCTGTTCGAGCAGGTCACGCCCGCGCCGCGCGGCTCCAAGGCGGCGGACCTGAAGAAGGCCTGGGTGTGGGGCTTCATCGCCCTGGACGCGGCGCTGAAGGCGGCCCAGCCGGTGTGGCCCAGGGGCCTGCGCAAGCGGGCGCTGGACGCCTGCCGCGACTGGGTGGTCGAGCGGCTCAACGGCGCGGACGGCCTGGGCGCCATCTACCCGGCCATGGCCAACAGCGTGATGATGTTCGCCGTGCTGGGCTATGCCGAGGACCATCCGCACCGCGCCATCGCCCGCAAGTCCGTCGAGAACCTGCTGGTGGTCAAGGACCACGAGACCTACTGCCAGCCCTGCGTCTCGCCGGTGTGGGACACGGCGCTGGCCGTCCACGCCCTGATGGAAGCCGGCGGGGCGCAGGCGGAAGCCCGCGCCAAGGACGCCCTGGCCTGGCTGAAGCCGCTGCAGGTGCTGGACGTGAAGGGCGACTGGGCCGACGCGCGGCCGGACGTGCGCCCCGGCGGCTGGGCCTTCCAGTACCGCAACGACCACTATCCCGACCTGGACGACACCGCCGTCGTGGCCATGGCGATGGACCGGGCGCGGTCACGGCTCGATGCCGGCAGGGTCTATGACGAGGCGATCGACCGCTCGGTGGAATGGACCGCCGGGCTGCAGTCCAGGAACGGCGGCTGGGCCGCGTTCGACGCCGACAACACCTACCACTACCTCAACAACATCCCGTTCGCCGACCACGGGGCGTTGCTCGACCCGCCGACCGTGGACGTGGCCGCGCGCTGCGTGTCGCTGCTGGCGCAACTGGGCGAGCGGCCGCAGACCAGCGTCCGCCTCAAGCGCGGCCTCGACTATCTGGAGACCGAGCAGGAGCAGGACGGCAGCTTCTGGGGCCGCTGGGGCGTCAACTACGTCTACGGGACCTGGTCGGCCCTGTGCGCCTTCAACGCGGCGGGGGTGGCCGGCCAGTCGCCGGTCGTGCGCAAGGCCTGCGACTGGCTCGTCGCCATCCAGAACCCGGACGGCGGCTGGGGCGAGAGCTGCGACAGCTACGACCTCGCCTACAAGGGCTACCAGCCCGCGCCCTCCACCGCGTCGCAGACCGCCTGGGCCCTGCTGGGCCTGATGGCCGCGGGGCGGATCGACCACCCGGCGGTCGACCGCGGCATCGCCTGGCTGCAGGCCCGCCAGGGCGACGACGGCCTGTGGCCGGAGGAGTATTTCACCGGCGGCGGTTTCCCGCGGGTCTTCTACCTGCGCTACCACGGCTACCGGAAATTCTTCCCGCTGTGGGCGGCGGCGCGCTACCGCAACCTGAAGCGGGCCAATACGCCCCACGTCGCGTTCGGCATGTGACGATGCAGGCAACGATCCTGGCGGCTGTCGGCATGCTCAAGGAGGCCCGCCTGGTGCAGGGCCCGGGCGTGCGCGCGGTCGCCGGGGGCGGGCGCGCCGACCTTCTCGAGCAACGGCTGAAGGCGGCCTTGGCCGACGTGGAGGGGATCATCAGCATCGGCGTCGGCGGGGCGCTCGATCCGGCGCTGAATGTCGGCGACATCGTGGTCGGCTCCGAGGTGCTGCATCCGCGCGGCCGATGGGAAACCGATCCGGCCTGGACCCGGCGGATCCTGAACCGCCTGCCGGGCTCCAGGCTGGGCGCCGTCTACGGCTCCAACGACATGGTCCTCCACACCCTGCACAAGGCCAAGCTGCGCGCCAAGGGCGGAGCGGCCGTGGCCGACATGGAAAGCCACGTCGCGGCCCGCATTGCGGCGGCCGGGAAATTGCCCTTCGCGGTGGTGCGGGTGGTGTCCGACACCGCCGGCCTCAGCCTGCCGGACGCCGTGCTGGCGGGGCTGAAGCCGGACGGCGGCATGGACCTGCTCGGGGTGCTGGGCGCCCTGGCCAGGGACCCCGGCCAGCTGCAGGCCCTGATGCGGGTGGGCCGGGACGCCGACCAGGCGTTCAAGGCGCTGAAGATCGCGCGCGTCGCCCTCGGCCCGGACCTGGCCTTCTCCGCCCTGTAGGCGGGCCGCCGCCCTCCGGAGCCTATTTCACCTGAACGGTGCCGCTCACCGTATGGGTCGCGCTGTCGGTCGCCTGTCCCACCGCCGCGGCCGGGTTTGCGGGGCTAGAGCCGCCGCCGCGTCCGCCGAACAGGTAGAAGCCGCCGCCGATCACCAGGATCAGGACCATGAGCAGGCCGATAATCATGCCCATGCCCATGCCGCCTGCAGCATTGTCGCCATCAGCCATTTGCGCCTCCTCATTTCACCGAATGAGAACGCCACGCGGATAACGAGGTTCCTGGCCGCGGGGCCCGCCCGCGCCGCTCAGTCGCCGTCCGCGCCGAACGCCAGGATCACATTGCCGGGCATGCCGTTGCTGGTGCCGATATAGCCGGAGCCGACGAACATCATGCCGCCGGCCACCGTCACGCCGGGCGCGCCCATCGAGCCGCCCTTGGCCTGCACCTTGTTGACGGTGTCGAAGCTGCGCACGGTGTCGTAGCTCCACAGCTCATGGCCGTCGTCGGGCGAATAGGCGCGCACCACCCCGTCCCAGCCGCCGTTGAACACCACGCCGGGGATGACGGTGACCGCCGCCGCGCTGCCGATCCGGTTGGCCCGGTCCGCAGGGGGCCTGGAGGGGGTGAACCAGCGCTTCTTGCCGGTCTGCAGATCGACCGAGGCGATGCCTCCGCTGATCTGCATGGCGTAGTAGCCGGCGCTCCTGTCCACCGCGCCGCCGAACACGATGTCGCCCTTGGCGCTGGCCGTCTGGGTCGCCAGCATGGTGGACCAGATCAGCGCGCCCTTGCGGTCCGGGTCCAGCACGATCACGCCGCCGCCCTTGTGGCCGCCGACGACGACCTCGCGCCCGTCCGCCATCGTCTGCAGCACCGCCGAGGAGCCGAAATCGTAGTCGGGGCCGTTGGTCTCGGGGCAGTTGGGGCCGGCGCGGTTGCAGCCGGTCATGTAGGCGTCGCCGGGGGTCGCCTGATAGGACCAGACCTTCTCGCCGGTCTTCATCGACAGGGCGATGATGGAGTCCGACAGGGGCTCGGCCGGTTCGGTGAAGCTGTCGCCGGTGGCGACGTAGATCACCCCGCGCTTGGGATCGATGCTGGGGGCGGACCAGACGCCGATGCCCGCCGGGCCCCATTTGCGCCGGCCGTCCGGGCGCGCGCCGAGGACCGTGGCGGGCCGGTCGATGGTGTGGAAGGTCCACACCGTCTTGCCGGTGGCCGCGTCGATGGCGTTGACCGAGCCGCGCATGCGGCAGCACTCGTAGTTGGCCTGCAGGCCCGAGATCTCCTCGGAGCTCGACACGCCGACATAGATGCGGCCGTCGTAGGCGGCCGGCGCGCCGGTGATCCGCGACAGGGCCTGGTCGGCGACCCGGTTCTTCCAGATCTGGCGGCCGGTGGCGGCGTCCAGGGCGTAGAGGTTGGCGGTCAGGTCGCCCACCAGCACGGCGCGGCGCTTGCCGACCGTGGCGACGACGGGGGCGGTGCGCACCCCGGCTCCGGCCAGGAACGACCAGTGCACGCAGCCGCTCTTGGCGTCGATGGCGTAGACGTTGCCGCTGTCGCTGCCGACATAGACCGTGCCGTTGACCACCGAGGGCTGCGACGAGGTCTCGACCCCGCCGGGCAGGCCGAACGCCCACTTCAGCTTCAGCCGGGGCAGGTCCTTGACGCTCAGCCCGGCGGCTTCCGCGGTCTGGAACCGCGCGTTGCCCAGGCCCGGGCTCCAGCCGTTCCACG
>JAQGII010000278.1 GCA_028291305.1 Caulobacteraceae bacterium | reverse complement strand
GGGCGACGCTTGAGCAGGGCGGCGCCATCACCCACCGGAATGGGCTGGTCCAGGACCGGCGCGGTGGCGCATCGCGCCAGGTCGGCCTCGAACTGCGCCGGCGGTTTCCCGGTCAGGGTGGCGAGGCGGTAGAGGGCGTTGCGCTGCGCGGCCTCCAGCGTCGGGATGCCGGCGCGGAACTGGTCGATCTGGCCCTGCGAGCGGGTCACGTCCAGCCGCGCGCCCCGGCCATTGTCGACCAGGGTCCGGGTCAGCGTCAGGCTCTTCTGCTGCAGGGCCAGCGAGGCCCGCGCCGCTGTCAGCTGATCGCCGGCCGCGCAGACCTCGACATAGGCCTGCGCCACATCGGCGGCCACCGCCGCCCGCACCCAGTCGCGGGCGTCCGCCACCGCCTCGTCGTCGGCCTGCGCCGCCTCAATGCCCCGCCGGATGCGGCCGAACAGGTCCAGCTCGTACGACACCGAAAGCCCGGCGTCATAGAGGTTGGCGGGCGGAAGCGGGCCTTCATGCAGGTACTGCTCGGCCGACAGCTGGGCGCGGCCGAAATCCAGGTTGAGCGCGACATTGGGCTGGCCGGCCGCCTTGGCCTCGGCCACCAGGGCGCGGTTGCGCTCCAGATTGGCCTGCGCCACCCGCAGGTCGGTGTTGGCGGCCAGGGCCTCGGTGACCAGCCGGTCCAGGTCCGGGTTGCGGTAGAGCCGCCACCAGTGGTCGGGGAGCGGCGCCTCCGCCACGGCGGGCTGGCCTCGGGCGCCCACGAGGCGGCCTTGGGCGGCCGGGGCGTTGATCACGGCCTGGGCGGGCAGCCTGTAGTCGGGGCCGACCGCCGCGCAGCCGGCCAGGGCGGCCAAGGCCAAGGCCAGGGGCGCGAGACGGCTCAGGGTCTTCATAGCCAAGCCTTTCGGGTGCGGCGGGCCGGGTCCGTCGGATGGACGATCACCGTGGCGGTGCGGCCGGCGATGAGTTGGGCGTCGGCGGGCAGGCGGTCCAGCTGGATCCGCACCGGGATGCGCTGGGCCAGCCGCACCCAGCTGAAGGTCGGATTGACGTTGGGCAGAAGGTCACCGCTGGGGCCGCGCTCGCGGTCCTCGATGCCGGGGGAGATGCTGGCCACATGGCCCTGCAGCCGGCGCGGGTCGCCCATCAGCTCGACGGTGACCGGATCGCCGACGCGGATGCGCGACAGCTTGGTCTCCTCGAAATAGCCGTCGACGTGCAGGGTGGCGCTGTCCACTAGGCCCAGGGCCGGCCGCCCGGCGGCGACATAGTCTCCGGGATGCAAGGTGGCGTTGGCGACCACCCCGTCCATGGGGGCGTAGACGACGGTGCGGGTCAGGTTGAGCCGGGCGGCGTCGCGCGCGGCGGTGGCCTGGGCGACGGCGGCCCGGAGTTCGGCCACGCGGGCCGCGCCCTGTTCGACCGTCTCGCCCGGCACCAGGTCCCCCAGCCCGCGATTGCGCGCGTCCTCGCGTCGGGCCTGGGCCAGGGCCGTGGTCTGCGACAGCAGGGCGGCCTGGGCCTGTTCCAGCGCCACCTGGAAGCGCGGCTGGTCCAGGGTGAACAGGCGCTGGCCCTTGCGCACCGCCTGGTTGTCGTCGACGTCGACGGCGGCGACCAGGGCGGAGACATCCGGGGACACCTCCACCACGTCCGCGCGCACCCGGCCGTCGCGGGTCCAGGGCTCCACCTGATAGTGGATCCACATCCAGCGGGCGCCGACTGCGGCGGCGGCCACGACCAGGCCGGTGACGATCATGCGGACGAGGGTGGGAACGGGTTTCATCGGTCTTCAGGGGGCAAGGGCGGGGGAGGCGGCGCAGACGGCGATGGCGCCCCAGAGCAGGACCACCAGGGCGATATCGAACAGGCCCCGGTGCCAGACGAGGCGGTAGACGCCGGTGCGGGCGAGCAGCCAGCGGACCGGCAGGCTGATGGCCACGGCGGCCAGCCCCCAGACCAGCAGGGCGGGGACGAACACCCCGCCGATGTCGAATTCACCGCTCATGCCGCGCTCGCCCGATAGGGCGGCGCGCCGGGGAACAGGTTGCGACGCAGGCCCACCAGGGCCGCGAAGCCGCCCTGGCGCGGATCGCTGTCGCCGGCGGCGGTCAGGCCGGCGATGGCGCGGTCGATGGATCGCAGCAGGTCCGCGTCGGCGGCGCCGGCCGCGCCGGCCAGCCGTTTTTCGAAGACCCCGGCCACGCCCTCCAGGGTCCTGTCCACGACCTGGGCGAGCGGGCGGTCCGCGCGCAGCGCCAGGGCGTTGAGGTCGATCAGGTTCAGCCCAACGCGCATGTCGGCCAGCACGTCATGGGCGTCCAGGTTGTCCTCGGGCCCGGCCAGGGCGACGCGGGCGGTGACCAGGCCGACGCGGTCCAGCATGGCGCCGCTCCAACTGTCAGGGTCGACGGGCGCGCGGCGGCGGGCCAGCAGGGCGATGTCTCGCCAACCCAGGCGCAGGATGCGGCGGGCGGCCCATCCGGCGCCCACCGAGCGCAGCAGGCGGGCGGCGGCGAGGGCGGCGGCGATGCCCACGCATTCGGCCAGATTGCTGTTCAGGAACGCCGGTAGGTCGGCGCTGAAGGTCGACTGCAGGCTCAGGGCGCCGGCGAAACCCAGCAGGACGGCGAGGGCGGGCAGGCCCCAGCGCGGAACGGCCTGGAAATAGCCGATCAGCAGCAACGCCGGCGCCAGCGCCAGGGCCAGCATGGCGAAGCCGTCGATCGCCGGCAGGACCACAAAGAGGTAGAGCGCCGCCGCCGGGATGCTCAGGGCCGTCCAGATCAGGAAGACGCCGATCGCGGGGGCGGGATCGTCCTGCGCCGCGAAGAAGGAGGAGAAGACGGCCGCCATCATCGCCGCGACCGCGCCTTCCGGCCAGCCCGTGGCAATCCACACCGCGCAGCAGAACAGGACGGCGACCATCAGCGAAACGCCCGACAGGGCCGCCATGCCGTGGTCCAGATGCAGCCGCCGGCGCCGCGGCTCCTGCAGCAGGCCCTCTGTCCGCGCGGTCGCCGACGGTTGGGGTCCATCGACGAGGCTGGCCAGGTCGCGGCTGTCCTGGAGCGCCTGGATCAGCTCTTCCAGCCGCACCAGGATGCTGACGGTCAGCAGGGCCTTCCAGTCGCTGTCGGCGCCGATCGCAGGCGCCAGGGCCCGGCACCGCGCCTGCAGGCGCGGCGCCTGCTCGGCGGCCGGCGGGGCCG
>JAQGII010000261.1 GCA_028291305.1 Caulobacteraceae bacterium | reverse complement strand
GCTCGGGTGTCATGGCGGTCAGGCGCAGGCCCCCCAGGTTGCTGGCGAAGGCGCCCAGCAGCACCGCCGGCTTGTCCTTGAAGAAGTCGAAGTTGGGATAGGAGATCAGGGCGATGTCCTGGTCGGTGAAGCTGTGGCCGCCGTAGAGGTTGTCGTCCTCCTCCCAGAAGCGCCGTTTCATCTCCAGGCCGATCTTTACCTGGGTCGAATAGGGCACCGCGGCGATCGCCGCCTTCATCTTCGGCGCCACCTGCAGGTCGATCTGGTTCAGCACCCCCAGCGGGATGGTGCAGACGCAGTAGTCGGCCTGGGCCTGGCTGACCGCGCCGCTGGCCGTGTCGTTGTAGGTCACGGTGACGCCCTTGGCGTCCTGAGCGACCTTGGTCACCTTGGCGTTGTAGGTGATGAACTGGCCGACCTGCTTGGCGAACCCCTTGCCGATCATGCCCATGCCGCCCACCGGCTGGAACATGGTGGTCTGCATCTCGTGGTTCATGAAGAAGGCCATGTTGCTCCAGACCATCGGGTCCAGGATGTCATGGAAGCTGTTGTCCAGGGCCGACGGGATCGGCGCGCCGTTGACCCCGCCGCCGGGCGGCCGGTCGTAGCCGCGGTGGCCGGCCGTCGCCAGGTTGGAGGCGTACTTCATGTCCTTGTCGAGCATGCCCCAGCCGCGCAGGGCCTCCATCAGCCGCTCGCGGTCTTCCTTGGTCACCTCGGCGTCCAGCCCGCCCTTGTTGACCGCCTTGCCCAGCAGTTCGGCGATGCTGCCCTCGAAATCGGCGGCGACCTCGCGATAGTGCTTGGGCTTGCCGCCGAAGGCCTTGCTCGAGTGGATGAAGGCGTCGTGGTTGAACTGGATGAAGGGCTCCAGCGCCACGCCGAACGCCTTGCAGTAGTGCAGCAGGGTGCGGTGATGGTGCGGGATGCGCCAGGGGCCGGGGTTCAGGTAGTTGCCCGGGGCGAACTGGACGTGCTGGGTCGCGCCGCCCAGCTCGGTATAGGTATCGCCGCCGTAGAGCGACCAGTTCCGCCCGCCGGGACGGTTCTGGTATTCCAGGATGCGGACCTTGTAGCCGGCCTTGCTCAGCTCGTAGGCCGCCAGCATGCCGGCCAGACCCGAGCCCAGCACGATGACCGACTGGCCCTTGGCCCCGCCGCTCAGTTGGGGCGGGCCGTGGAACTGGGTCTCGGCCGCATGGCCCATGGTGGTCATGGCGTTGTAGAGCGCGGCCGTGCCGCCCACCAAGCCGATCGCCGACAGCAGCTGTCGCCGCGTCGTTTTGGGAATTCCGGTATCCATCTGCGCCAGCCCCGTCGTTTGACTCCACGTGGGTCGGAGACTTCGGAAGGCGGCCGCCGAGCGTCAAAAGGAATATGGGCCGGCGCGATTCATGACGCCCGGTTGCCGATCATTCCGGCTCGCGCTGGCTTCAAAAGTCCATTTCGCGTAAACTTCAGGCGCCGGAAGGAGATCGACATGAGGACCTTGGTGTTCGCTCTGTTGTTCGCCGGCGCCGCCGCTTCGGCGGAGGGGACGCCGGTCTCGCCCAGCCAGATGCAACGCGACGAAAACGCCGCCCGCGCCTCGCGGGCCTGCGGCGCCCTGGCGCTGCGGACGGCCGAATCGCATGCGGTCCAGCTGAAACGTCTCGGCGACCTGCCCCCCGGCTTCTTGCAGCATGCGGTGCTGCGCGTCATCGACGGCTGTCCGGTGCTGGAGATCAGATGGCAGGGGCAGACCTACTACGCCCCCTCAGTGCCCCGGGTGCACAAGGTCCCGGCGGGGCGGCCGAGCCGCTAGGCGCGGACGCTAGCCGGTCACCAAGAGGCGTAGAGTTCGAAAGGCCGGGCGGGAGGGTCGGAGGGATAGCGTGCTCAAGGCCGTCACGACCGCCCGCGCCGGACTTACAGCGCCTGGTTAAGCAGGAACCGGGCAGGGGCGGCCAATCGCCCCCAATACCGTCATCCCCCGGCTTGACCGGGGGACCCAAGCGGCGATCACCAATTCAAGCGCTCGTAAAGATCAGCCCACTGCGGGTTGTCCTGCTCGATCAGATCGATCTTCCACCGCCGATTCCACTTCTTCAACCGTTTCTCACGGTGGATGGCGGTCTCAATATCCTCGAAATATTCCGTGTGAACGAGACGATGTACGCCGTAGCGCTTGGCGAAGGCCGAGCCCACGCCTTCGCGGTGTTCAAAGACGCGGCGCGGCAGATCGGCGGTGACGCCGATGTAGAGCGTGCCGTAGGGCGCGCTGGCGAGGATGTAGACCCAGCCGGCCATTTGACGACGTTAGCTTGGCGGCGGCCTTCGGCCAACGTCGCTTGGGTCCCCCGGTTCGCCCTTTGGGCGCCCGGAGGATGACGATGAGGGGAGATGCCGAAACCTACCCCGTCACCGTATAGATCATGATCCCCGTCGCCACCGACAGGTTGAGGCTGTCGGCCCGGCCGCGCATGGGGATTTTCACCGTCACGTCGCAGGCGGCGGCCAGCTCCGGCGGGAGGCCCTGTTGCTCGTTGCCCATCAGGATCATGGCCGGCTTGCGGTAGTCGGCCCGGCGATAATCCGTGGTGGCGCTGAGCAGGGTTCCCACCACCGAACCGGGCCAGGTCTCGCGCCAGGCCAGGAAGTCCTCCACCGACGCCTTGGCGATCTTGACGGCGAACACCGAACCCATGGTCGCGCGCACCGCCTCCACCGAATAGGGATCGGTGCAGTCGCCGACCAGGATCACGCCGCCGCAGCCGGCGGAGTCGGCCGTGCGGACGATAGTCCCGAGGTTGCCGGGATCGCGCACCGCCTGCAGCGCCACCCAGCAGGGCGCCTCGGCGGGGCGGATGTCTGAAAGCGCGGTGAAAAGCTGAGGGAAAACAGCCATTACGGCCTGGGGGTTATCGCGGCGCGAGACCTTCTCCAGGACCTCGCGGTTGACCTCGATCACCTCGCCGTCGGCCGCCAGGGTGGCCGCCAGCGCCTTCTTCAGCATCGGATGCTGGCCGGCGTCGGGGCCGTACATCAGGATGCGCGGCGCGTGACCCAGCTCGATCGCGTCGATCACGATCTTGAGCCCCTCCGCCAGGAACAGGCCGGTTTCCTCGCGCTCCTTGCGCAGGTGCAGCGCCCGGACGGCCTTGACCGTGGGATTGGTCAGGGAGGTGATCTGGCGCGCGCTCATGCCGGCGTCCAGCGGGCGAAGAAGGACAGGCCGATCTGGCGCTCCGTGGCCTCTTCCTGCAGGGCCAGTTCGCCCCAGTCGATGCGGCCGCCACGGCCCTCCAGTTCCGACGCCAGCAGATGGGCCAGGGCCACGCCCGAGATGCGCGCGGCATAGGCGTTGAGCAGGATGAAACTGGCGTTTTCCGATAGAAGTCCGGCGCATAGCCGGGTAAGTTCAGGCAGGTCCTCGAACAGCCGCCAGACCTCGTTGTTGGGGCCGCGCCCGTATTTCGGCGGATCGAGGATGATGCCGTCGTAGCGCGTCCCGCGCCGGGCCTCGCGCTGCACATAGCGGCGCGCGTCCTCGCAGATCCAGCGGATCGGCCTGTCGTCCATCCTGGCCAAGGCCGCGTTCTCGCGCGCCCAGCCGATCGCCCGCTTGGAGGCGTCGACATGCGTGACCGCGGCGCCCGCGGCCGCGCAGACCAGGCTCGCCACGCCGGTATAGCCGAACAGGTTCAACACCTTGGCGCCAGGACCTGCGGCCTCCACGCGGCCTTTCAGCCAGGCCCAGTTGGCCGCCTGCTCGGGGAAGAAGGCGAGGTGGCGGAAATTGGTGAACTGGCCGTGGAACCGCACGTCGCCCCAGCCCAGGGGAAAGGGCGCGATCGGCCCGCTCTTGAAGCGCCAGTTGCCGGCCTCGTCCTCGTCGGACGGGTCGAACACGGCGTCGGCGGCGTCCCACTGGGCGGGGTCGAGCCGCGGCCGCCACAGGCACTGGGGCTCGGGACGCACCACGCGGAAGCGGCCGTAGCGTTCCAGCTTGCGGCCGTCGCCGCTGTCGACCAGCGCATAGTCCGGCCACGCGGTCGTGCGCATGACCAGGGCGTCGGCGGCGACGGTGGGGGTTTTGCTCATCGTCCCCCGATTACGGGGCTCAGCGCCGCCGGTAAAGCGGCCGCCTTGCCCAGGCGCACGGTTTGCCGTTTAAAAGACGCGGGTTGTCCGGCGCCCGCCACAAAGGGCAGGGCTCCTGCGGAGGGGACAAGCGCTGATGATGACAGACGTGGAACGGCCGATCCGGTCCGAACGCAAGGCGCGCGGTTCAGGCCATCTGCGCCGCGCCGAGCTGCTGGCCGCGGCCGAGCGGATCTTCTACCGCGTCGGCTACGAGGGCGCGACCATCCGCAAGATCGCCGAGGAGGTCGGCGTCTCCTCCACCGCGCTCTACATGTACTTCCAGGACAAGAGCGAGATCATGCTGGAGATCTGCCAGCGCGCTCTGGAGGGCCTGCAGCAGGAGATCGACGCGCTGGCCGCCGAAAACCTCGATCCGGTCACCCATCTGCGCCGCGTGATGGAGCTGTTCCTGCGCTTCGGCTTCGACCAGCCCACCACCTACCAGCTGCTGTACGGCGAGACGTCCAAGGATCTGGCCGAACGGCGCCACGCGGTGGTCGGTCCGCTCAACCGCCGCAGCTTCGAGCGGACCCAGAAGGCCGTGGAAGCGGCCATCGCCAGCGGCGGCCTGCGCGCCGACCTCTCGCCGCGCGCGGTGACGGAGGTCATGGTGGGCGGCTGCCACGGGATCATCTCCATGCGCATCGCCAACCCCTATGCGCCCTGGACCGAGTCCGCGGCGCTGTCCCGCACGCTCCTGGATGGACTGTTCAGCGGCTTCCAGGCGCGTTGAACCCTTGAAGGGCCCGCTTTCCGCCCTTGGCGCGGTGCTGGCGCTGGCCGGGCCGGCGCAGGCCGCGCCGCGGGTGGCGTCGCTGGATCAGTGCGCCGACCAATATGTGCTGGCCCTGAGCCCGCGGGCGTCCATCGTCGGGCTGTCCTACCGGTCGCAGGGCGGCGACTCCTATCTGGCGGCCCTGGCCAAGGGGCTGCCCAAGCGCCGCGACACCCTGGAATCGCTGCTGACCGCGCAGCCGCAGCTGGTGGTCCGCTACTGGGGCGGCGACGCCCGGCTGACCCGCAGCCTGTCCGAGCGCGGCGTCGAGGTGCTGACCCTGGGCGAGGCCAGGGATTTCGCCGGCATCCGCGCCAACATCCGCAAGGTGGCCCTGGCCGTCGGCCGTCCCGAGGCTGGCGAGGGCCTGGTCCGCGACATGGACCGCAAGCTGGCCGCGGCGGGCGCCGCGCCGACCCACCGGACGGTCGCCTATCTCACCCCCGGCGCCGCCACCGCCGGTCCCGGCACCCTGGTCGACGCCATCCTCGGCGCGGCGGGGCTGGACAACCAGGAGCGCCGGCCCGGCTACCGCGTGCTGTCGCTCGAGCGGCTGGCGCTGTCGCCGCCGTCGCAGCTGGTGCTCGGCTTCTTCGACGCCTTCGCCCTGGACCGCGCCTGGTGGAGCCCGGCGCACGGCGGGGCGATGCGGGCGACCATGCACCGGCGCACCCTGGCCAGCCTGCCCGGCGCCATCCTCGGTTGCCCCGCCTGGTTCGCCGCCGACGGCGCGCTCAGCCTGTCGCGGGCGGCGGCCGGGACATGAGGATTCCCGCACAAAGCCTTATCCTGACGGCATGTCTTGTCTTCATCGTGAGCGTCGCCGTGCTCCTCGGCGAAACCCCGCTCAGCCTGTCGCAGTACGCCCAGGCCTTCAGGCCGGGCTCCGCCGTGGGCGAGGTCCTGTGGGGCATCCGCGCGCCGCGCACGCTCGCCGCCGCCCTGGTGGGCGCCGCCCTGGGGCTGTCGGGGGCGGTGATGCAGGGGCTGCTGCGCAACCCCCTGGCCGATCCCGGCGTGCTGGGCGTGTCCGCCACCGCCGGCCTGGGCGCGTCCCTGGCCCTGGTGGCCGGCCTGGCCGCCATCCCGGGCGCGGTGGAGATCGCCGCCCTGGCGGGGGCGGTGCTGGCGGGGGTCATCCTCAGCTGGGCGGCCAGCCGGCTCGGCGCGCCCGAGGCCCTGATCCTGTTCGGCGTGTCGCTGTCGGCCTTCGCCGGCGCCCTCACCGCCCTGGTGTTCAACCTGTCGCCGTCGCCGATCACCACGGCCGAGGTGCTCAACTGGCTGATGGGCTCGGTGGCCAACCGCGATTGGCGCGACATCGCCTGGGCCTGCGCGCCGATGGCCGTGGGCGCCGGCCTGTCCGCCTATGCCGCGTCGGGCCTGCGCATGTTGACCCTGGGCGAGGAGACCGCCCGCCTGTCCGGCCTGCCCATGGCCCGCCTGCGGGTCGCCGCGGTGGCCGGCGCGGCCCTGCTGACCGGCGCGGCGGTGGCCATGGCGGGGGTGATCGGTTTCGTCGGCCTGGCCGCGCCGCATCTGGTGCGGGCAGGGGCCAAGGACGATCCGGCCGCCATCCTGCTGCCCTCGGCCCTGACCGGGGCGGTGCTGCTGGTGCTGGCCGACCTGATCGGCCGCCTGATCCCCACCGAGGCCCTGCTGGAGCTGAAGCTCGGCGTCGTCACCGCCCTGTTCGGCGCGCCGGTGTTCGCCCTGATCGCCTGGCGCGCGGCGCGGAGCTGGCGCGGATGAGCGAGGTCCTCGATATCCGGGGGGCCGTCGTCCGCCTGGACGGCCGCGCGGTGCTGGACGGCGCCTCGCTGCTCGCCCGGCCCGGCGAAGTCGTCGGTGTGATCGGGCCCAACGGGGCGGGCAAGACCACCCTGCTGCGCGCCGCCCTGGGCCTGCAGGCGCTGGACGGCGGCGAGGCGAGGCTCGGCGGGCGGGCGCTGGCCGAGCTCGGCGAATCGGAGCGGGCGGCGCTGGCCGGCTATCTGCCGCAGGAGCGCAAGGTGGCCTGGAACCTGCCGGCGCTGAGCCTGGTCAGCCTGGGCGCGCCGTCGCAGCCGCCCCGGCGGGCGCGGGAGATCGCCGCCCGGATGCTGGAGCGGGTCGGCCTGACCGGCCTGGCGGAGCGAGGCGTGCTCGACATGTCCGGCGGGGAGCGGGCGCGGGTGCTCCTGGCCCGGCTGCTGGCCACGCGAGCGCCCCTGCTGGCGGCGGACGAGCCGGCGGCGGGGCTGGACCCGGACGCCCAGCTGCTGATCCTCGAGATCCTGCGCGAGGAGGCCCGCCGGGGCGCGGCCGTGGTGCTGACCCTGCATGACCTGACCCTGGCCGCGCGCTTCTGCGACCGCGTGGCGGCGCTGAAGGACGGCCGCGTGCTGGCCGAGGGGCCGCCGGCCGAGGCCCTGTCGCCCGAGGCGCTGCGGGCCGTGTTCGGCCTGGACGGCGGCTTGATTCAGACCCCTCATGGGCCGGTGGCGGCCCTGCGACGGAGACCCGGATGAAGCTACCGACGTTCGACGATGTGCTGGGCGCCGCGTCCAGGCTGGAAGGCCTGGCGGTGGAGACGCCGCTGGTCCGCCATGACGTGCTGGACGCCGCCGTGGGCGGCAAGGTGTTCATCAAGGCCGAATGCCTGCAGCGCACCGGCTCGTTCAAGTTCCGCGGCGCCTACAACCGGATCAGCCGCCTGACCGCGGACGAGCTGACGCGCGGCGTGACCGCCTTCTCCTCCGGCAACCATGCCCAGGGCGTGGCGGCGGCGGCGGGACTGCTGCGCACGCCCGCCGTGATCGTCATGCCCGCCGACGCCCCGGCGGCCAAGATCGAGGGGACCAAGGCGCTGGGCGGGGAGGTGGTGCTGTACGACCGCTGGACCCAGTCGCGCGAAGCCATCGCCGCCGAGATCGCCGCCGAGCGCGGCGCCGTGGTGGTGCCGGCCTTCGAGGATTTCTACGTCATCGCCGGCCAGGGCACGGCCGGGCTGGAGGCCGCCCGCCAGCTGGAAGCGCTCGGCGAGAGCGCCGACCTGCTGCTCGCGCCCGCCTCCGGCGGCGGCCTGATCGGGGGCATCGGCCTGGCCTTCGGCGCCCTGTCGCCGTGGACCAACCTCTATGCCGTGGAGCCCGAGGGATACGACGACCACGCCAAGAGCCTGGCGGCCGGCCATCCGGTCTCGATCAAGCCCCAGGCCGCCAGCCTGCTGGACGCCCTGATGGCCCCGGCGCCGGGGGAGATGACCTTCGCCCTGAACAAGCCCCGCCTGTCCGGCGCGCTGGCCGTGAGCGACGAGGAGGCGCTGGCGGCCATGGCCTTCGCCTTCCGCCACCTGAAACTGGTGCTGGAGCCCGGCGGCGCGGCGGCCCTGGCGGCGGTGCTGGCGGGCAAGGCGGACACCCAGGGGCGCACGACCCTGGTCATCGCATCCGGCGGCAATGTCGACGCGGCGGTCTACACGCGGGCGATAGGCTAGAGCCTTTCCGGTTCAAATGGAATCATTTGAACCGGACAAAAAAGGCTATAAATCAAAGTGTTAGAGCACGTCGGGCGGCGAAACCGGTATCCACTTTCGCCTGACGTGCTCTAGCTCCTGCGGCGGCCCTTGCCCTTGGCGTGATGGCCCTTGGCCTTGGCCTTGATCTTGTGCGCCGCCTTGGGGCTCTGGATTTCCGCCTGGGTCTTCTTATGCACGATCACGCCCCGCTCCAGCGCCGTGCGCTGGAAGATTCCTTCGGCCACCGGGGTGGGCGCGGAGGGGGCGGTCTCGGACGGCGTATCGCTGCGCACGGCGGAGAAGGGCGGGGTCGCGGTGTTCTGCGCCAGCTGGCTGGCGCCGGACGCCTGGCCATAACCGCCGCGCTTCAGGTCCGCCACCAGGGTCAGGGGCGCGTGGCCGCCGTTCAGGCGGGCGCGGTAGACCTGGACGTTCTCCAGCACCCGCATGACGTAGTTGCGCGTCTCGCCGATGGGGATGCACTCGATGTAGTCGACCGGGTCGGTGGAGGCGGCGCGCGGGTCGCCGCAGGCCGCGGTCCACTGCGGCGGGCGATTGGGACCGGCGTTGTAGGCGGCCGTCGCCATCAGGTAGGAGCCGTCGAAGTCGTTGACCAGTTCGCCGAGGAAGGCGGACCCCAGGCGCATGTTGTATTCGGGGTCGTCCAGCATGTCGGGGTTGAAGCGGACGCCTGCGCGCGACGCCAGATTCCTGGCCGTGGCGGGCATCAGCTGCATCATCCCCCGGGCGCCGACGCCCGAGCGGATGCGCGCATCGAAGCCGCTCTCCTGGCGGATGATGCCCAGCACCAGCGGGGCCTCCACCGGCGAGGTGTTGGGCGGGGTCCGCAGCGGATAGCCGCGTTCGGGCAGGATCAGGCCGCGCTGGGCCGCCAGCCGCACGATGCGCATCACCAGGTCCTGGTCGCCGTTGGCCTGGGCGAAGTCCACCAGCATGGCCTCGTCGGCGGCGGTGGGCAGGCTGTCGGCGGCGGCCACGATCATGCTGCGGTACAGGGTGTGGTCGTTGGCCAGGGCCAGGATGTGCGCGGCCTGCACCAGTTCGGCGTTGTCGAAGCGCAGGCGCTCGGCCGCCGTGGGCGCCGGGTCCTTGTCCAGCACGATGTCGGTCAGGCCGGTCTTGGCCGCCGCCATCTGGCCGTAGAAGGTGGTGTAGTAGCGCGCGCCCTGGCCGTAATAGGTCTGGGCCGTGATCGGATCGCCCATCGCCTCTTCGGCGCGTCCGCGCCAGTACAGCGCCCGGCTGATGGTGATCGGCGAGGCGCCGATGACGGCCAGGCGGCCGAAGTGCTGCTCGGCGCGCGCCGGGTCGTGCATCTTGGTCAGCGCGATCCAGCCGCCGAGGAACTCCGCATCGGCGGCGTCGGCGCCCGGCGGCAGGCCGTGACCTTCCACCGCCCGGTAGGCGGCCAGGTACTGGCCGGACTGGACGGCCACGTTCACCAGCTGGCGGCGCAGCAGCCAGAACCGGCTGGCGGCGTCGGCCGGAAGGTCCTTGGGGAAGTCGGGAAGCAGCGTCAGGGCCTGGGGCCCCATGTTGCGCGCATAGAGATAGCGGGCGTGCTCGACCGCCAGGCCGGGGTCGCGCAGATGCTCAATCGGCACGGCGGCGAACAGCTCGCTGGCGTTGGCGGCGTTGTCGCGCAGCGCGATCCGCGCCAGGGCCACCGCCTGCCGGTCGACGGGCAGCAGCGGGATCATGTCGCGCGCGGCCGGCCCCTGCTGGCCGTAGAGCAGGGTGTCGGCCCGCTTGATGTGGTCGTCCGCCGTCAGCATGGCGCCGAAGCGCGCCAGCATCAGGCGCTGGGCGTCGGCCTCGAAGGCCCGGTCGCGCCAATAATGCCGGATCAGCGCCTGGGCGTCCGCGGGCCGGCCCAGCTGTTGGTAGGCAGCGGCCAGGGACATGGCCCCCTCGGGGGTGGCGGGGTCGGCGGCCTGGAACCAGTCGACCACCTGCTGCGGCGACAGGCCGGAGGAGTCCAGGCCGCGCTCGGCCCAGCTCTGGCGGTTGGCCCGGCGGGGCCAGGCCTGCAGGTCGATCCGCGCCCGGTCCATCTCGGCGAAGGTCAGGCGGTTGCCCATCAGGTCGGCGGCCGACCATTCCAGGAGCTTGCGCGCCACCGCATGGGTGACGGCGGCTTCCGCGGTGCGCACCTGATCCAGGTTGTTGGCCCGCGCGGCCGCCAGCCCCTGGCGCACCCATTCGATGTCGTTGGCGGTGGGCGGCGAGACCGGAGCGAGCGGCCCGCCCGCCGGCGCTTGCGGGGCAGGGGTGTCCGGCGCGGCGTTCTGCGCCACCGCGGACCCTGTCAGGGTCGCGACGCAGGTCGCCGTCATCAACGCCCGTCTCCAGTACCCCACGCTTTAACACTCCACCTGTCGACTCGGGGGAGTCTAGCTGTTGCTGTCCCCCCTTCGCAGCCATATTGTCCGCTCAAAATGCGGCCGCAATATTAAAGCGGCGTCACATCACGGCTTGTTGCACAAAATGTCTAACCCACTGTTCAGGGGCGCGATTCCCGCCCTGGTCACGCCGTTCCGCGATGGGGCTCTCGACGAGAAGGCCTTCGTGGCCCTGGTGGAGCGCCAGATCGCGGGCGGGGTCCACGGCCTCGTGCCGGTCGGCACCACCGGGGAGACCGCCACTCTCAGCCACGACGAGCATCGCCGGGTGGTGGAGCTGTGCGTCAGGACGGCCGCCGGCCGCGTGCCGGTGATCGCCGGCGCCGGGTCCAATTCCACCGCGGAGGCGATCGAGCTGGTGCGATTCGCCAAGACCGTAGGCGCCGACGTGGCGCTGGTGGTCTCTCCCTACTACAATCGCCCGAGCCAGGAAGGCATCTACCAGCACTACCTCGCGGTGAACGACGCCGTGCAGATGCCGGTGATCGTCTACAACGTGCCCAGCCGCACCGCCTCGGACGTGGCCACCGACACCGTGGCGCGCCTGGCCAAGCTGCCCAACATCGTCGGCATCAAGGACGCCACCGGCGACCTGACGCGGGTCAGCCTGATGCGCCTGGAGTGCCCGGAGGACTTTGTCCTGCTGTCGGGAGACGACCCCAGCGCCCTGGGCTACATGGCCCACGGCGGCCACGGCTGCATCTCGGTGACCAGCAATGTCGCGCCCGAGGCCTTCTCGACCTTCCTCAACGCCTGCATGGCGGGCGACTGGACCGGGGCCCTCTACCAGCAGGACCGGCTGATACGCCTGCACAAGGCCCTGTTCCTGGATGCGTCGCCGTCGCCGACCAAGTTCGCCCTGGCCCATCTGGGACTGTGCAGCGAAGAGGTGCGCCTGCCGGTGACCCCTTGCATGGAGGCCGTGCGGCCCAGGATCGTCGAGGCCATGCGCGAGGCGGGCGTCGAGGCGCCCCAGGCGAATCACGCCGCCAGCCGGGCGTCATGACCGGCAAGGACAAGGAAAAGGACTCCGGCAAGAACAAGCTGATCGCCGAGAATCGAAGGGCCCGGTTCGACTATTTCCTGGAGCAGACCTACGAGGCCGGCATCTCCCTGACCGGCACCGAGGTCAAGGCGCTGCGCGAAGGCCGGGCGAACATCGCGGAGTCCTATGCCTCCTCCGAGGGGCGCGAGCTGGTGCTGATCAACGCCTACATCCCCGAATACGGCCCGGCCAACCGCTTCAACCATGAGCCCCGCCGCCCACGG
>JAQGII010000235.1 GCA_028291305.1 Caulobacteraceae bacterium | reverse complement strand
GACCCGCTTAGACCCGTCGTGAACTGCAGGGCGTCGATCTTCTGGTACTGCGTCGCATCCTGCGCCAGGTCGCGGTTCAGGCGGTTGACGGTGAAGTTGGCGGCGGGGCTGGCCCCGAGCTGACTTTGCACCGAGGCCGGAAGGTAGGGATTGCCGCTGAAAATCGTCAGCGGCGTGGGCGGCGAGTTGAGGCTGTGCTGGCCGGGAAGCTCGTTCTCGGCATAGCCGAGCTGCGCATAGGCGATTATGTCCTTGGTCAGCTCATATTCGAAACGGCCGAAGCCCTGGGTGGTGATCGACGGCCCACTAAGGCTGAGGCCTTTGTAATAGGCGCCGTCGCCGCCGATATTGATGGTGCTTGTCGCCGTCGGCGTGCCGGGATTGAAGGCCCCCAGCGTTCCGCCGCCAACGAACTGCTGGTTGACCAGGCCTGCCGAGGCCCCGCCGGCCACCTTGGTGATGAGGCCCCCGTAAGTCGCGCTGTTCAGGCGCGCGTCATTTATCAGCACGAACGGATTGGCCGCGCTGCTGCCCGTCCCGACGTAGTCCGGGACCGCCGCCGACCATGAGCGGTTCTCATGCGTGGGGATGCCGAAGTCCTGGGAGCGTTCGGCGCTGAAGATGAAGTGGCCGCGGTCGGTGACATTGGCGCCGGCGGCGACGCCGATGCGGTTGGAATTAGCGTCGCCGTATGTGGAGGTGCCGGCCTGAGCCACCAACTTGAGGCCGTTGAAGTGCTTATCGAGCACGAAGTTGACCACGCCAGTGACGGCGTCTGAACCATAGACGGCCGAGGCGCCGCCGGTGACCACGTCCACCCGCTCGACCAGCATCTGCGGCAGAACATTGGCATCGACCTGGCCGTTGATCGCGGTCGCCGGCACCCGCCGGCCATCCAGCAGGATCAGGGTGCGGATGGCGCCGAAGTTGCGCAGGTTCAAATAGTTGCCGCCGAACACGCTCGCCGTGCCGCCGGTGGTGCTGTTGCCCGCGCTGCCCGTCGACCCGGCGAATTGCGGCAGATCCCTGTTCAGGGCGTTGGGAATGCTGGACGGGACAGTATCGAGCAGTTGCTCGATCGGGGCCACCGTCACCGGGGTGGGGGCGCTGTAACCGTTCCGGACGATGTGGGAGCCGGTCACCACGACCGAGTCAAGCGTGGTCGGGTCGTGCGCGGTCGGCCCAGCCGAAGCGGCGCCCTGTGCATAGGCCGCCGACCCGATAGCCAGCAGACTTACCCCTCCGCAAAGTGCGGCGATTACTTTCATTTGATTTCCTCCCCATGTTTTTTAACATTAGATTTTAATAGCGCAGCCCATCCGTTCTTGTCTGATGGTTAAGCTAACTAATGGAATGCGGCGTATTTTCAGTTTTTACCGCAATAAATCTATTTTATAGAAATAATCTTCCAAACTGACTGCATCACATTCTACTAATACTGTATAGTTTATATTATATCCCTTCCAACATTTTATGTGTCGCGGGGATAGCGCATGCGCGAACAGGTGACCCCAAGTCCGCCGCCAACCCCTTACACGCCAGGCGAGTCCGGTAGAGGCGCGCAGTAGGAACCGGAGCCGTCCGGTTCAGCTGTGCAATGCAGGTGCAGGGAGCGCGTCTTGGCCAGCCAGGTCACCTTCTCGGCGTCGCGCTGCACTTGAGAGATATCCACGGTCTCCCAGGCCATATTGCCGTTGGCCAAGGCTGTCGCCTTCTGCAACGTCTCGACGTCCGCCAGCTTCGACTTGGCCGCCGTGTCCGCGGTCTTGCCGCCCGCGGCGGTGGTCTCGCAGGCGCTGAGCAGGCCCAGACCGGCGAGCAGCACGAGACTCGTTAGGCGTTTGTGCATGATGATTTCCTTGAATGGCGGCGGCGATCAGTTCGGCGTCTGGCCTGCGCTCAGGGTCTTGCCGTCTGCCCGCGTAGCCCGCAGGAAGGCGCCGGCTTTTGAGCCGTCGCGGAGCGGGTTCATCACCACGCTGATTTTGTCGCCGGCCTTGAAGGTCTTGGGACCCCAGCCGATCCGGACAAGCGTATTCACGCTGGCCCCTTCGACGTTGTATTCGACCGGCGTCCCGTTCTCCAGGACCACCATCACCAGTTGACTGTGCGGATTGGCGAACTGCCAATCCTTGACCGTGCCTTCCAGCGTCACGGTTCGGGCGCGATCGTACATCGCGAAGGAGTGGTGAGCCGCGGCCGGCGAAGCGGCTGACAGCGCGCCCACTCCCGCCGCTGCCAGGGCGCCCAACCAAAGCGCCGCGCGTCCGGGCTTCATGCTCTTGTCCAACTCGCTCATGGTTTTCTCCATTTCTCGGATTGTTCGCGGGCCGAGCCGGCCCGCCGCGGGGTAGGATCGATCGTTCAGTGCGCTGTATAGGTGAGCGACCCGTCGGGATTGCGCCGCCAGGACTTGAAGAAGTCCCATTCGAGCTGGGCCTGTCCGGGAGCCTGGCCGTGCGGCATGTCGATGGCCCAGACCCAGCTGAAGATGGGCTGCTTGGCGTCGGCGCTCACGTAGTCGTACCGCAGGAACCGCCCCTTGGGATAACCGACGTCCGGACCCGTCTGGGTGAGTCTGCCGCCTGGCGCGAGGATCTCGTAGGGCGTCGCGTTCGGGCTCTGGAACAGCTCAGGCCGGTCGGGCGTGGTGACGCCGTCATAGGCCTTCATGGTGTCGATGGCGTTGCGCAGCACCCCCTGGGCCGGGATCAGCCCGTCGGTGCTCGACTGGCGATCCTGGGCGCCGTAGACGGCGAGCATCGGCAGGCGCAGACCTTTGGCCTTCATCTCGGCCACACGCCGCATCACCGCAGGTTCGAAGTCGCCGAGCCCGCTGTTGGGCGATACCGCGGCGAACAGCTGGGGATGGGTGATCCCCTCGACGAAGGTCATGCCGCTGCCGATCGAGAAGCCCTGCAGATAAACCCGGCCGCGGTCGATCCCGTAGTTGGCCGCCATCTCCTCGATCACCTGGGCGATGGCCCGAGTGCCGTCCGTTTCGGGCGCGTTGAATTGCCACCGATTGTTAGGCGCGTTGAGGTAGACGGTGACGAAGCCCTCCTTCTCGCCCACCTCGTGCATCTTGATCTGGCTGAGGTACATCCAGGCCGGGTAGCCGCCGCCGTGCAGGGCGATCACCAGGGGCATCGACTTGCCCTTGGCGTAGCTGGAGGGAGTCTTGACCCAGTAGAGGAAATCGCGGTCGCCGACCTTGGCGTGGCGCTCCTCGAAGGCCTGCTTGACCTCGGGCAGGGTCATCATCGGACCGAGC
This sequence comes from Caulobacteraceae bacterium, assembly GCA_028291305.1. Lineage (GTDB taxonomy): Bacteria > Pseudomonadota > Alphaproteobacteria > Caulobacterales > Caulobacteraceae > BOG-938. Next base: position 1,829 of record JAQGII010000235.1, on the reverse strand, counting down.
TGGCCGTCGGGCGACGAGCTGAAGCGCGCGATGTGGCTGAAGAACTGCCAGATCGCCGAGGTCATGGCCGGATCGTACCGGGTCCCGGCGGGCGCCGCGGTGACCCGCACCTGCTGCACCGCGTTGCGCGGGCTCGTGTACACCGCCGTCTGGAAGCCGCCGATCGCCTGGTTGTGCGGGGCGGGGGCGACGCCGTCGCTGTGCTTCCAGTAATCGGCGAGCTTCGCCTGCGGCGCGGCGGGCGCGCCTGCGGTGAACAGCCAGGCCGGAACCGGGACGTCCTTCTTCAGTGGCCGATACAGCGGGACGTTGGTCTTGCCGCCGAGCTGATTCTGGAACTCGCCCTGGGAGGTCTCCTCGCCATGGGCGTAGGAGGCCGGGTAGACCACGCCGTTCAGGGTTGCCACGCTCGTCACCAGCCCCGGGTGGTTCATGGCGAACTCCTGGGCCACGCGGCCGCCGGAACCGGCGCCGGTGAAGTACTGCCAGGGCTGCCAGGAGCCGATGCGGATTCCTCCGGGGCGGCCGGCCGCGCCGGGCATGGCCCCGCCTTCGCCCCCGGCGCCTCGGGCTGGGGGACCGCCTTCGCCTCCCGCGGCGCGGCGCGGAGGGCCGCCCTCACCCCCGGCGCCCCGGGCGGGAGGACCGCCCTCGCCGGCACCCCTTGGCGGACCCGCAGGCCGCCCGTCGCCCGGCGCCGCATCGACCACCAGATGGGTGAGCGTGCTGTCGTAGACCTCCTTGAGGTAGGCGTCCTCCTCGTCGCGGTAAGGCGACCAGGTCTTGTTCTGGGCCTCAGGGAAGATCACGACGAAGCCGTTGTCCTCGGCAAGCTTGATCCAGCCGGAGGACTGGGCGAACTCCTCGGCCGTTTGCCCGTCGTCGTGCAGGGCGTAGACCAACATGTTGTAGCCGTCGTGGTTGGCCTTCGAGGAGGCGTAGTAGGCATAGCTGCGGTTGGCCGCGTGCATCCCCCCGCCGACGCTCATCTGCACCCTCTTGAGGACTTGCGCTTCCGCTTGGCCGGCCAAGGCCACGAAGGCCAGGGCCATGACGACGCCGATCCGGCGCGTTGCTTCCTGCTTCGGCCGCGCGAACGCGCGAATGGCGCTCCACATTGTTTTCCCCAGGCCTTTCATGCGGTCCTCCCAGTAATCTCGATGATCAGTCGGACCGGCGGCGCCCACTTGGACCGCCGCCGTCCCTTCTCGTCGCTCTAGTTCTTGGTCTTGATCTTCAGCTTGTTCGGCTTGGCCGCGGCGGTCTCGATGTGGGTCAGCGACCCGTCCGGATTGCGCCGCCACTGCTTGAAGTAGTCCCACTCGAGCTGGGCTTCGCGGGCGTCGCCCCCGTGGGACAGGTCAGTGACCCACACGAGCTTGAACAGGTTGAGCGGCTTGGGATCGGCGCTCATGTATTCGTAGATCTTGAAGCGCCCTTGCGGGTAGCGCGCGTCGAAGCCGGCGCGAACCAGCTTTCCGCCCGGCGCCAGCACGTCGTAGGGCGCGGTAAAGGGGCTGTCGTACCGCTCGGTCCGGTCCTTGGCCGACAGATGATTGTATGTCCGCTGGTAGTCGATGGCGTGCCGCAGCACGCCATCGGCCGGTATCAGGGCGTCGGGCGAGCCCCCGGTGTCTACGTCGCCGTAGACGACCATGGTCGGCATGCGGACGTCGGACTTGGCCTTCAGGTCGCCGAGCCAGGACATCACCTCCTTGCTGTAGTCGCCGATGCCGTTGTTGGGCGAAATGGCGGCGAACAGCTGCGGGTGGGTCAGGCCGGTCATCAGGGTCATGCCGCTGCCGAAGGAGAAGCCCTGCATGTAGACC
>JAQGII010000228.1 GCA_028291305.1 Caulobacteraceae bacterium | reverse complement strand
GGCCTCCATCAGGCGCTCGCGCGCCTCGCGGGCGGTCTGCGCCTGATGGCGGCGGAAGTGGGTGGCGGGGTCGGAGCCCCGGCCGCCGCGGAACACCGCTTCGGTGGAGGAGAACAGCTCGCGCATCAGCTGCCCCTTCCAGCCGTTCCACACCCCCGGCCCCACGGCGCGGATGTCGGCAGTGGTCAGCACCAGCAGCAGGCGCAGCCGCTCGGGATTCTGCACGATCTGGGCGAAGGCGGCCACGGTGCGGCTGTCCTGCACGTCGCGCTTCTGAGCGAAGTCGCTCATCACAAGGTGGTGCTCCACCAGCCAAGCGATCAAGTCGACACGCTTGGGCTCGATGCCCATCCGCTCGCAGGCTGAGCGGGCTGAGCGGGCGCCCGCCTTCTCCTGTCCACCGACCCCGCCCTTGCCGGTGTCGTGCAACAGCATGGCCAGGAACAGGGCTTCCTTATCGGCGATCAGAGGGTAGGTGGCCACCGACAGGGGATGTTCGGCCTCCAGCCGCCCGGCGGCGATGTCGGCAATCACGCCCACGGCCCGCAGGGTGTGCTCGTCCACCGTGTAGGAGTGGTACATGTTGAACTGCATCTGGGCGACGATGCGCCCGAACTCCGGCAGGTAGCGGCCAAGCAGCCCGGAATCGTTCATCAGGGTCAGCACCCGGAAGGTGTGCTTGCCGCGCGCCAGGATATCCAGGAACAGCTTCGAGGCGGCCGGGTCGCGGCGCACCTTGGAGGTGACCAGGGTCAGGGACCGGGTCACCGCCGTGAAGGCGTCCGGATGCAGGTCGTAGTCGCCGCGGTCGGCCAGGACGAACAGGCGCAGCAGGTTCAGCGGATCGCGCTCGAACACCTCCGCCCCGTCCACGTTGAGCCGCCCGCCCTCCTCGTGGAAACCGGGATCGAGCGGCTTGCGGGCCGGGGCGCGGCGCGGCGCGATCAGGCGCGACAGGCCGTGCGGCTTCTTCTTGGACTCGTCGGCCTCCAGCTTGGCGCAGAAGGCGCGGGTCAGGGCCCCGACCTCCTTGGCCATCAGGAAGTAGCGGCGCATGAACCGCTCGACGGCCGGCGCGTCGCCCCGGTCGCCATAGCCCATCCGCCGGGCGATCTCCGGCTGCAGGTCGAAAGTCAGCCGCTCCTCGGGGCGCCCGGTGACGAAATGCAGATGGCAGCGCACCGCCCACAGGAAGTCGAAGGCCTGGATGAACAGGCGCACCTCGCGCTTGTCGAACAGGTCCAGCTGGACGATGCCGTTCGTCTGCTCGCCGGGGTGGGTGTACTGGGCGATCCAGAACAGGGTGTGCAGGTCGCGCAGGGCGCCCTTGCCCTCCTTGACGTTGGGCTCGACCACATAGCGCGAGGCGCCGGCGCGGGCGTGGCGCTCGTCGCGCTCCTTCAGCTTGGCGGTGACGAACTCGGCGGAGGTGCCCTTGACCACGTCGTCGCGGAACCGGCGCTTGAGGTCCTCGGCCAGCTTCTCGTCGCCCGTCAGGCGCCGCGCCTCCAGGATCGAGGTGCGGATGGTGAAGTCCTCGCGCGACAGCTTGATGCACTCGTCGACGGTGCGCGAGGCGTGGCCCACTTTGAAGCCGAGGTCCCACAGGGCGTAGAGCATGAACTCGATCACGCTCTCGGTGTGGGCGGTCTGCTTGTAGGGGCGCAGGAACAGCAGGTCGATGTCGGAGAAGGGCGCCAGGGCCCCGCGGCCGTAGCCGCCCACCGCCATCACCGCCATCCGCTCGCCCTCGGTGGGGTTGCGCGCGCGGAAGATGTGCACGGTGGTGAAGTCGTACAGGGCGCCGACCACTTCGTCCGTCACCCCGGACAAGAGCGTCGCCGTCTCGATCCCGCCGGCGCCGGCCTCCAGCCGCTCCTTGGCGATCATCCGCCCGCGGAACAGCGCCGCCCGCAGCACCTCCAGCGCCCGGCGCCGCTGCTCGGCCTGGTCCCCGATCGCCGCCAGCGCCGATGTCGACAACTGCGCGCGCAGCCGCTCTCCGTCGAGGACGTATTCCAGACGCGTGGGTCGAAGGCGGGGAGGCATCGGGCGCTACAGATAGTGGGGTTTGCGGACTTTTGCGAGGCGCGAGAAGCTCTCACATATAAACCCTCTCCCCGCTCTTGCGGGGCGAGGGTTCTTAGGGTTTCGCCAACCCCTTCAACCGGTACAGCGCGTCCATCGCCTCGCGCGGCGACATGCCGTCGAGGTCCAGCTCGGCCAACGCCAGCTCCACCTCGCTCGGGCCGGCGAACATCGGCCCGGCGGGCTCGGCGGCGGCGGCGAACAGGGGCAGGTCGTTGAGGCGGGCGGGGCTCGCGGTCTGGCCTTCGAGGCGCTCGAGCACCTCGCGGGCGCGGCTGACCACCGCCGGCGGCACCCCCGCCAGCTTGGCCACCTGCACGCCGTAGGAACGGTCGGCGGGGCCGGGCCGGGCCTCGTGCAGGAAGACCAGGTCGCCGTTCCATTCCTTGGCCCGCAGGGACAGGTTGCAGACGTGCGCCAGCCGGCCCTCCAGCCGCGCCAGCTCGTGGTAGTGGGTGGCGAACAGGGCCCGGCAGCGGTTGGTGTCGTGCAGGGCCTCGGCGCAGGCCCAGGCGATGGCCAGGCCGTCATAGGTGGCGGTGCCGCGGCCGATCTCGTCCAGGATCACCAGCGAACGGGGCGTCGCCTGGGTCAGGATGGCGGCGGTCTCGACCATCTCGGCCATGAAGGTCGAGCGGCCCCGCGCCAGGTCGTCCCCCGCGCCGACCCGGCTGAACAGGCGGTCGACCACGCCGAGCTTGAGCCGGCGCGCCGGCACGAAGCTCCCCGCCTGGGCGAGGATGGCCAGCAGGGCGTTCTGGCGCAGGAAGGTGGACTTGCCGGCCATGTTGGGCCCGGTGACGATGGCCAGGCGCGCGTGCGCCTCGCCCGCGCCGTCCAGGCGGCAGTCGTTGGGGGTGTAGGGCGCGCCTGTGCGGCGCACGGCGGCCTCGACCACCGGATGGCGCGCGGCCTCGGCCTCGAAACACAGGGAGCGGTCGATCTGCGGCCGCACCGCCTGCTCGTCCTCGGCCCACTCCGCCAGGGCGGCCGCGACGTCGAGCACGGCCAGGGCCTCGGCGGCGGCCTGGATGTCGGCGGCCAGGGCGCGGGCGGCCTCGCGCCAGGTCTCGAAGATCTCCGCCTCGATGGCCAGGGCCCGCTCGGCGGCCTGGGCGATGCGGGCGTCGAGGTCGGCCAGCTCCACGGTGGTGAAGCGGGTCTGGTTGGCCAGGGTCTGGCGGTGGATGAAGACGGCGTTGAGCGGCGGTTGAAGCAAAGGCTCCGCTTGTTTTGCCGAAGTCTCGACGAAGTAGCCGAGCACCGCATTGTGGCGGATGCGCAGGGCCACGCCGCTCTCGCCCTGCAGCCGCATCTCCAGTTCGACGACCACCCTGCGGCTGTCGTCGCGCAGGGCGCGGGCCTGTTCCAGCTCCGGGCTGACGCCGGGGGCGACGAAGCCGCCGTCGCGCGCCTGGGCCGGCAGCTCGGGGCCGAGGCCGTCGTTGAGCGTACGCAGGTATTCGGCCAGGGCGGGGCGCCGGTCGGGGGTCAGGGCCTGCGCCGCGCGCCGGATCTCGGCGGGGGCTTCGTCCAGGGGATCGGGATCCGCGCCGATCAGGGCGGCCAGCTGCGCCCCGCAGGCCAGGGCGCCTTTGAGGGCGCCGAGGTCGCGCGGACCGCCGCGGCCCAGGGCCAGGCGCGACAGGGCCCGCGCCGGATCGCCCGAACCCTTGAGCAGCTTGCGGGCCCGCTCGCGCGCCTCGCGCCGCTCCAGGAACCAGGCCACCGCGTCCAGCCGCGCCTCGATGGCGGCGGGGTCCAGCAGCGGCCGGGCCAGGCGGGCGGCCAGCAGGCGGGCGCCGCCGGAGGTGACGGTGCGGTCCACCGCCGCCAGCAGGGAGCCCTCGCGGGCCCCGGTCTGGGTGCGCTCGATCTCGAGCGAGAAACGGGTGGCCGGGTCGATGGCCATCACGTCGGCCTCGCCGGCGCGGCGCGGCGGCGACAGGGCGGGCATCCGGCCGGCCTGCGTGGTCTCGAGATGCGCGGCGATCAGGCCCAGCGCCGAGATCTCCGCCCCGCTGAGGGCGCCGAAGCCGTCCAGGGTGTCGACGCCGTACAGACGCTTCAACCGCGCCTCGGCCGCCTGGGGCTCGGCCAGGGCCGAGGCCATCGGCTGCACCAGCCCGCCCGGCGCCTTCAGCGCCTGGGCCAGCACCTCGTCGGCGAACAGGCGGTCGGGGACCAGGATCTCGGACGGCTGCAGCGCCGCCAGGGCCGCGGCCACCCCGTGGCGGCCGACGGTCATGCATTCCACCTCGCCGGTGGAGATCTCGACGCTGGCCACCGCCGCCTGGCCCCCGCGCACGGCCACGGCCGCCAGCCGGTTGGCGCCGCGGGCGTCCAGCAGGCCGTCCTCGGTCAGGGTGCCGGGGGTCACCACCCGCACCACGTCGCGCCGCACGATCGACTTGGAGCCGCGCTTCCTGGCCTCGGCGGGATTCTCCATCTGCTCGCAGACGGCGACCTTGAAGCCGGCGCGGATCAGCTTGGCGAGATAGGCCTCGGCGGCGTGCACCGGCACCCCCGCCATGGGGATGTCCTGGCCGGCGTGCTTGCCGCGGTGGGTCAGGGCGATGCCCAGGGCGGCCGACGCCTTGACCGCGTCGTCGAAGAACAGCTCGTAGAAGTCGCCCATGCGGAAGAACACCAGGGCGTCCGGCTGACGCGCCTTGGCCTCGAAGAACTGGGCCATCACCGGCGAGGTGGCGACCAGCTCCGGCGCGGCGGCTTCGCCTTCGACGAGGTCTGAGGGGGTCTGGGCGTTCATCAAGCCGTGAAGCTACCTTGCGTCGGCGCCCGCCGAAAGCGCGGGCCGCGCCAAACACCTGGCCGCCGAGGCTTTGCCCACAGGTCCGTGGCTGATATCCAGCACCAACTGCACCCAAGCGTATCCTCACGGAGCATCGGCATGACCCGCGACCTCGCCCTGCCGCGTCACGACTGGACCCTCGCCGAGGTCGAGGCCCTGTTCGACCTGCCGTTCACCGAGCTGGTGTTCCAGGCGGCGGCCGTACACCGCCGCTGGTTCGACCCGGCCGAGGTGCAGCGCTCGCAGCTGCTTTCGGTCAAGACCGGGGGCTGCGCCGAAGATTGCGGCTACTGCAGCCAGTCGGCGCATTTCGACACCGGCCTGGCCGCCTCCAAGCTGATGCAGGTGGACGCCGTGGTGGCCGAGGCCCGGGCGGCCCGCGACGGCGGCGCCCAGCGCTTCTGCATGGGCGCGGCCTGGCGCGAGCTGAAGGACCGCGACCTGCCGCAGCTGTCGGCGATGATCTCGGGGGTCAAGGCGCTGGGCCTGGAGACCTGCGCCACCCTGGGCATGCTGACCCAGCAGCAGGCCGACGCGCTGAAGACGGCGGGGCTGGACTACTACAACCACAACCTCGACACCGGTCCGGAATACTACGGCCAGGTGGTCACCACCCGCACCTACCAGGACCGGCTGGATACGCTGAGCGCGGTGCGCAACGCCGGGGTCAACGTCTGCTGCGGCGGCATCGTCGGCATGGGCGAGACGCGGCGCGACCGGGCCTCCCTGCTGCATTCCCTGGCCACCCTGCCCGAGCACCCCGACAGCCTGCCGGTCAACGCCCTGGTTCCGATCAAGGGCACGCCCCTGGGCGAGTCCGAACTGATCGACGGGCTGGAGTTCGTGCGCACGGTCGCTGTGGCCCGCCTGGTCTGCCCCAAGGCGGTGGTGCGCCTGTCGGCCGGGCGCGAAGGCATGAGCCGCGAGCTGCAGGCCCTGTGCTTCCTGGCCGGCGCCAATTCCATCTTCGTCGGCAGCCGCCTGCTGACCACCTCCAATCCCGAGGTGGATGCCGACGACCGCCTGTTCGCCGACCTCGGCCTGCGGCCGATGGGGACGGTGGACGCCAAGCTGGCGGCGGCGGAGTAACGCCTATCAAGCGACCTCTCCCGCAACGCGGGGGAGGGGGACCACGAAGTGGTGGAGGGGGCATGCCACGCCGCCTCCGGGCGTTTCATCCCGCAGCTGACGTCGCGTGCGCCGGCACGCCCCCTCAGTCAGTCGCCTATCGGCGGCCTGACAGCTCCCCCGTTCCGCTGCCGCTCCACGGGAGAGCTCGCATTGAGCTAAGTTAAGCCGCGCTCTCTTCGCCGCCGGTGACGTTCGACCAGAAGCGCTTGGCCTTGCCGAGGAAGCCGTCGCAGCGGGGGTGCTGTTTGGCGCCGCAGCTTTCGGCCAGCTCGTGCATCAGCTCCTTCTGCCGGGCGGTCAGCCTGGTGGGGGTCTCGACGTAGAGCTCCACCACCAGGTCGCCCCGCTCGCGCGAGCGCAGCGACGGCATGCCCTTGCCCTTCAGCCGCACGGTGCGGCCGGTCTGGGCGCCCTCGGGCACCTTGACGTTGATCTTGCACTCGCAGTGAGCGGTCTCGACCAGGCAGGGCGCCTCGATGTCGCCGCCGAGCACCGCGGTGCACATCGGCACCGGCACGGTGCAGTGCAGGTCCAGGCCGTCGCGTTCGAACAGCTCGTGCGGCTTGACCGACAGGAAGATGTAGAGGTCGCCGCGCGGGCCGCCGTGGCCGCCGGCGTCGCCCTCGCCCGACAGGCGGATGCGCGCGCCGTCGTCGACGCCGGGCGGAATGCGCACCTGCAGGGTGCGGTGCTTGCGCACCATGCCGTTGCCGTGACAGCTCTGGCAGGGGTCGGTGATCATCTGGCCCTGGCCGCCGCAGCGGGGGCAGGTGCGCTCGATGGCGAAGAAGCCCTGGGCCGCGCGCACCCGTCCGGCGCCGCCGCAGGTGGCGCAGGTGGTCGGCTTGGTGCCCGCCCTGGAGCCGGAGCCGTTGCAGGGCTCGCACACCAGGGCCGCCGGAACGGTGATCTCGACCTCGGCGCCGGCATAGGCCTGCTCCAGGCTGATCTCCAGGTCGTAGCGCAGGTCCTGGCCGCGCTGGGGCCCGGCCGGCCGGCGGCCGCCGAACATGTCGCCGAAGGCGTCGCCGAACACCTCGTTGAAGATGTCGTGGATGTCGTTGAACTGCGGCCCGCCGCCCCCGCCGCCGCCCGCGCCGTTGAGCCCGGCATGGCCGAAGCGGTCGTAGGCCGCGCGCTTCTGCGGATCGGACAGCACCGAATAGGCTTCGTTCACTTCCTTGAAGCGGGCCTCGGCATCGGTGCAGCCGTCGTTGCGATCGGGGTGGTGCGCCATGGCCTTCTTGCGGAAGGCCGCCTTCAGGTCGGCTTCGCTGCACTCGCGCGAAACCTCCAGCACCTCGTAATAGTCACGCGCCATCTCAGCGTCCGACCTCTGCAGCGCTTACGCCCATCTCAAGGTGGGGCTGTCCCCGTCCCTGAGCAAGGGTTTCGCTTAATTGCCTGGGAAGAAAAGAAAAGCCCCCCGCGACAGGACTCGCGGGGGGCTGGGTTCGGGATCGCGGTTAGGACTTGTGCTCGTCCACTTCCTCGAACTCGGCATCGACCACCCCGTCGTCGGCGGGACCGGTCGCGCCGGCGGCAGGCTGTTCGCCTCCAGCGGCGGCCTGGCCGGCCGCGTACATGGCCTCGCCCATCTTCATCGACGCCTGCGACAGGGCCTGCGTCTTGGCCTTGATGGCCTCGGCGTCCTCGCCTTCGAGGGCCGACTTCAGATCGACCTTGGCCGCCTCGATCGCCGCCTTGTCGGCCTCGGGGATCTTGTCGCCGAACTCCGCCAGGGACTTTTCGGTGGCGTGGATCAGGGCTTCGCCCTGGTTCTTGGCCTCGACCAGTTCCTTGCGCTTCTTGTCCTCGGCCGAGTGGGCCTCGGCGTCCTTGACCATCTGGTCGATGTCGGCGTCAGACAGGCCGCCGTTGGCCTGGATGCGGATCGACTGTTCCTTGCTGGTCGCCTTGTCCTTGGCCGTCACGTGCACGATGCCGTTGGCGTCGATGTCGAAGGTGACTTCCACCTGCGGCATGCCGCGCGGGGCCGGCGGGATGCCCACCAGGTCGAACTGGCCGAGCATCTTGTTGTCGTGGGCCATGGGCCGCTCGCCCTGGAACACGCGGATGGTCACCGCCGACTGGTTGTCGTCGGCCGTGGAGAAGGTCTGGCTGCGCTTGGTCGGGATGGTGGTGTTGCGCTCGATCAGCGGGGTGAACACGCCGCCCAGGGTCTCGATGCCGAGGGTGAGCGGGGTCACGTCCAGCAGCAGCACGTCCTTGACGTCGCCCTTCAGAACGCCCGCCTGCACGGCGGCGCCGAGGGCGACCACTTCGTCAGGATTGACGCCCTTGTGCGGTTCGCGGCCAAAGAATTCCTTCACCGCTTCCACGACCTTGGGCATGCGGGTCATGCCCCCGACCAGGACCACTTCGTCGATGTCGGACTTCTTGAGGCCCGCGTCCTTCAGCGCCTGCTCGCAGGGGCCGACGGTCTTGGCGATCAGGTCCTCG
>JAQGII010000070.1 GCA_028291305.1 Caulobacteraceae bacterium | reverse complement strand
CGTTACGTCGCCTTGCTGATCGGCTCGCTGGCCGCCTACGTCATCAACTATGCGGGGGTGCGCCTGCTGGCGTTCGGCCGGCCGCGCGGCCGGCGTTCGTTTCGCGACCGCCTGTGCGACCCGGACGCCGAGGCCGCCGACCCCGTCGCCCAGTTCGACAGCTGATCCTTTAGCCCCGGTCGCGCCGGCCCTTGGCGCCGGCGTCCCTCTGACCGGGCGCGTCGCGACCCTCCAATCCCCTGACCAGCTTGATCCTGATCGGTTCGCCGCTGAAGGCCTTGCCGCTCCAGGCCTTGTCCAACCCGTCGGCGGGGACGGGCGTGCAATAGGAGAAGGGCGCGGGAATGGGCCTCTGCTGCTTCATGCACAGCTTGTCGCCCTTGACCTGCCAGCGACCGCTGGAGCGGTCATGCCGCCGCCCTTCGGCGGTGTAGCTTCCGTCGCGCTGGAGCCACAGCTCGGCCTGCCGCCCGTCCGGATAGGTCGATACGATGGTCGAGCCGAACGCCTGCTCCAGCATGCGGTCCTTGTCGCTCCCGTCGGCCGCCAGGGCATGGCCCGCCAGTCCGAGCAGCGCGGCAGCGCCCAAGCAGGAAAGGGTCTTCAGGCCCTGGGTCATGATCACGCTCCGTCAAATAGGTTCGCAAGCGCAACGCGCGAAGCGGGGAATCGGCGCAACGAACGGTCTGCCGGCCGCCCCGGCGATGACCGGCCGGCGTGCAGCCCCGGGGGCGGCAGCGCCTCGGAATGAGGGGCCGCGCCGGTTGCCGAGGATTCATCCACAGGTTGCTATTGCATGTCGCCCCGCCAGCCCATTACCTTTGCAGTTGGAGCGGTTCGGCCGTGACTCGCTCCGGGGCTCTGCCGCTGGAAAGCGGTCTTTACCGTGTCGTTGTTTTTGGCGTTTCCACTGGGCGTTGGGCGTCTGAGTCCGGCTCGATTCGGATATCCGACCGCAGGCTCAAATCCGGATTTCGGAAGACGTGGAATGCGACTCGAACGCGGCCCCGGCAGAATTTTGTAAGGGGAAACCGACCTTGGCCGCGAAAAATCTGATCCAGTTTCTGATCCGTCCCAACAAGTCCGACGCCGGCCCCGCGCTGGAGCTGCCCACCGACGACCGCGCCGAGGCGCTGCTGCTGGAGGAGGCCGGGGAGTCCAGCGGCACGCCGCTGCAGACCCTGGCCAACGCCATCCAGAAGGCCGCCTTCGACCTGGGCCAGTTGGACGAGGTCCGCCGCAAGCTGGAAAGCCTGCGCCAGCCGATTGCCGAGGAGTTCGAGAACCGGGTGGTCGATTCCAGCCGCCTGGCCCAGCTGACCTCCGAACTGAAGTCCACCCGCAGTCGCCTGGCCGAGACCGACACTTCCCTGCAGCGCGCCAACGAGCGGGTGCGCGACCTGGACCAGCAGGTGGTGGAGCTGAGCGGCAACCTGGACCGCGCGCGCGTGTCCCTGACCGCCGCCACCGAGTCGCTGGAGCGCCTGCGCCCCGAGCACCAGGAAGCCCTGGGCACGATCGACGAGCTGCGCACCCACATCATCACCTATTCAGGCGAGGTGTTCGACCTGCAGACCGACCGCGAATCCCTCAGCCGCCAGCTGGAGGTTTCCGAAACCGCGCGGACCAACGGCGAGGCCATGCTGGCGCGCACCCGCGACGTGAGCGCGGAGATGGAGACCCGGGCCGAGGGCGCGCTCAAGCGCCTGGAGCAGGCCACCGCCGAGAACATCGGGCTGGAGCGGATCATCAGCGAGTTGAAGGTGGTCACCGCGGGCGAACAGGAACGCGCCGCCGAGCTGGCCACCCAGCTGGCGGGCTCCCGCGCCGAGGCCCGGCTGGCCAGCGAGACCATGAAGGAACAGTCGGAGCTGAACCGCGCCGAGATCAAGGACCTGCGCGCCAAGCTGGAAGAGGCAGGTTCGCGCACCAAGCGGGTGCAGAAGCTGCACAACGAGCTGTCGGCCGGTCAGGCGACCACGCTGGACGAGAAGTCCAAGTTGCAGCGCGACCTGGCCTCGGTGCAGGCCGAGCACCGGCAGATGACCCAGCGGATCGAGGTGCTGGAAAACTGGCTGGCCGACTGGCGCCGCCGGTTCGGCGACGTCGACGCCGCCCGCCTGGCGGCCGTGGACCGCTCCGAGCAGCTCCAGGTCGCCCTGGCGCAGAGCGACGCCGCCATGAAGCGGGCCGAGGTGATGGCCGAGCAGAAGAGCGGGGAGCTGGACGAGGCCTACCGCGCCAAGGAAGCCGAGCAGAGCCGCATGAACGCCGAGATCGCCGAGCTCAAGAGCCTGCTGTCGCAAGGCCGGGCCGAGATCAAGATGATGCGCGGGTCGCTGGCCGCCAAAGGCTAGAGCACGCCTCCACCGCAGGCGCTTTGCAGCGCCGGGCCGCCATGGTCCGGCGCTGTTTTGCCGTTTGCCCGGCCCCCCTGGGTCCAAGCCCGGAACGGAAGCGCGCCCCACCCGTTCCCAGGTCAGCCACAACCGCTTTTGTTAAACGCGTCATGGGGGTGGACTCCGTGGCGCGACGTCAGTGTTAATGGCGGAATTAATGGCGACCGCTGTTCGGTAAGGTTGATCACAAACCGCCGTTCGGTAAGATGAGCGGGTTCTGCTAGCGAGGGTCGGGATGGCCGGTAAGCAGGTTTTGGGCGCGGCCTTGGCCGCCATGTTGTTGGCCGCTTGCGCCAGCGCGGTGACGCTGTCCTCGCGCGACGGCGGACCCCCCGGGGTCGGCGTCTCCACCGGCGCCATGGCCAATCACGGCCTGCTGAAGATCGCCCTCGAAGGCAAGCAGTACACCGGCGAATGGATCGTCTCGGCCGAGGGCAAGTTCGTCGGCTATTCCAAGAGCGCGACGGCCAAGAAATTCACCCAGAAGAACCTGGCCTATGCCACCGGCATCGTCGCCGCCGGCAGGTCGGGCGACGGCGACGGCCGCGCCTACGCCAACGCCCCCGACGGCGCCACCCTGCGCTGCCACTTCAACGTCAATTCCCTGACCTCCGCGGCCTTTGGCCTGTGCGAGCGCAACGACGGGCGCGTCTACGACCTGACCATGCGGCAGTAGGCGGCGGCCCGGCCTTTGTGACAATCGCTTGCGCCCGCCGTCCCCCTCGAACGGCACCTATCCCCTTGCGACATGTAACCATTCCGGCTACATTCTGGACATGAGGAAATCGCCGAAACCCCCGACCGTCCGCCAGTTCATGGCGCGGTTCCCAGACGACGCCGCGTGCCTAGAGCACCTGATGCGGACGCGCTGGGGCGACCGGCACCAATGCGTGAAGTGCGAGCGCGAGGCGCACTACTACCGGGTCAAGGCGCGGCGCTGCTACGAGTGCGAGCACTGCGGCCATCAGGTGCATCCGATGGCCGGGACGCCGTTCGAGCGCACGCGCACGTCGCTGAAGGACTGGTTCTTCGTGATGTTCCTGTTCTGCGCCTCGCGGAACGGCGTGGCGGCCAAGGAGGTCGAGCGGCAGATCGGCGTGACCTACAAGACGGCCTGGCGCATGTGCCACGAGATCAGGGCGTACATGGGCTACGTCGATGGCGATGCGCCGCTCGGCGGCGAAGGCCCCGGCTCGCCGGTCGTAGAGATCGACAAGGCGTTCATCGGCGGCCACGACAAGCGCGGCGAGGACGACAAACACGTCGTGCTGGGGATGGTCGAGCGCGGCGGCGAGATCATCGCCCGCGCGATTCCCGACCGCAGCTCAGACTTCGTCCACCCGCCGATCAAGAAATTCGTCAAGGACGGATCCAGGGTCGCCACCGACGAGGCGCGGCCGTTCAAGGCTCTGGGCTTCTACGGCTACAACCACGCTACGGTGAATCACTCAGCCGGCGAGCGCGTGCGCGGCGAGGTCCACACCAACACCATCGACTCGTTCTGGTCGATGCTGAAGCGCGGGATCAACGGGACCTATATCCACGTCTCGTCGAAGCACCTGCAGAAGTACCTTTGGGAGTTCGAGTTCCGGCACAATCTGCGGAAGTCGCCTCACCTGATGTTGGATTACCTGCTGCTGTCGTTCCCCCGGAACGACCCGACGCCATGGCCCCAAGCAGGGCGTTGAAGCGCCGGTTGACGGTCGCGTCAGGGACGGGGTCCAGGGTGACTTCGGGGGCTTCGTCGGTCATGGTCGGGGAAGATAGCACATTGGGGGATGGGTGATGACGACAGACATTGAGGGGGCGGTGGCGCTGGGCTTAGTCGCTGACATTCTGGAGGCCATGGACCCGGACGTTGTGCGCAGCATCCTTGAAAAGAATGAGCGAAAGCTGATCGAGATTCGGGCGAGTTTTCCAGTTATGCCGCAGCCGCCGCCAGCCCTTAAGATCGCGCCGGTGACGGCACGCCTAGCGACGCCGGACCCGATTTTTGACGCGTTCGTTGAGGGGCTGAAAGCAGCCCGCACATCTAAGGGGGCATGATTGCCGACTCCACCGTCCAACGAGCGCCAAGAAATCTGGCTGGAGTGCGAAACGCCGGAGACGGCCGATGCCCTGTGGGTAGCCCTGGCTGGCGTCCCCGGTATAGAAGCGGTCCCCCTGCTGTCTAAGGGCGGACCAATAGACGCCCGCAAAATAATCGTCATCACCGTGGCCAGTGTTGCCGCCGCTACCCTAGCCTCTCGGGCTATCGTGAAGACGCTCTCGGCTGAGGGATATGACGACCTCAAAATTGGCGGGCAGCTAACCGTTCTGTCCGTTATGGCCGTACAGGGCAGCATAGAGGCACATCGCCACAAGGGCACCGAACCCACCAGCACCGCCGCCCAATAGCCCCCAGAACCAAACCGGGGCCTCAAGGGTAAACATCGCATTCTGGTTGAACATGACGGGCTCCAGCGTTCCTCTGCGATAGCCTACGATCACGACGGAGGTCAGGCGATGGCTGATCCGAAACGGCCCCACCTAACCCGCGTCCTCGACTTCGGCCGCCCTCCGCGCCCAACGCTCACGCTGGCTGAGATTGAAGCGATGATCGTGGATGAGCCGGAGCGGCCAGCGACGCCTCCACTTGTGATCGGCTCACCATCAGGTCGCGGTACGTCGGACCGGAGCCGTCGCGGACGATAGCTACCGTCGCTGTGTCTCCACGGCATAGGCGCAACCAGTCGAGGTGATGGGTTCGCCAGTGCTCCACCGAGATCGGCTCGTAGGGATGCACTGCCAGCGGGTATATCGCGTCGTTTCGGCCCCACACGGTTATCTCGCCGTTCAGGGCAAGCTGATGCAGATCATCCGACTTCGCGCCGGGAATCGCCTCGCCCATCTCCATCCACACATCGCCGAACGATTTTTCCCACTGGCCGGTTGAGGCGTAGGCGACGGCGTCGCCGAAGGGCGTGTCGGGCTTGTAGACGGGCCCGGGCTTCGGCTTCTTCTCAGGCCATAGGGCAACCGCCCCGGATGCGATCAGTCCGATGCCTATTACACCGAGCAGAGGATAGGCCACGACCAGCGGTAGGCTGTGAAAAATCATGCCGACCACCGTTGCGCCAATAGTGAGCAGCGCCCCGAAAATCCAGATTGCAGCGGCGCGAGATTCTTTCCCCATCCCCCTCGGATACCCTGATTCCCATTACATGGCGGAGGGGGATAGGTGCGCCTCGAACCGCAAAAAGAACATATTGCGAACGAGAACAAACTGTGTACATTGACCGGGTCGGCGGGGGTCGGGCTCGGGTGCGGGCGGTCCTTTTCCGAGGCGGCGGAAGCCGCGGGCAGAATCGGGTAAGAAGGACGCCTTCAATGACTCAATCGGTGTTGCGGCTCGTGGGCAAAGACGACGGCGATAAGCAGCGCGCTCTGGAAGCGGCGCTGGCGCAAATTGACCGGGCCTTCGGCAAGGGCTCGGTGATGAAGCTGGGCGACAAGGGCAAGATCGTCGAGATCGAGTCCGTGTCCACCGGCTCACTGGGCCTGGACATGGCGCTCGGCATCGGCGGCCTGCCGCGCGGCCGGGTGGTGGAGATTTACGGGCCGGAAAGCTCGGGCAAGACCACCCTGGCCCTGCACGTGGTGGCCGAGGTGCAAAAGCTCGGCGGCACCGCCAGCTTCATCGACGCGGAACATGCCCTGGACCCCTCCTACGCCCACAAGCTGGGGGTGAACCTGGACGACCTCCTGGTGTCGCAGCCCGACACCGGCGAGCAGGCGCTGGAGATCTGCGACACCCTGGTGCGCTC
>JAQGII010000204.1 GCA_028291305.1 Caulobacteraceae bacterium | reverse complement strand
GTGGACACGGTCGGCGAGGGCCAGGCGGCCCGCTGCCATATCACCCTGGACCCCGAGGTGGTGCTGGTCGCCCCCCTGCCGCGCCGTCCGTTCCAGGGCTGGCGCTACTTCGAACACAAGGACGTCCCCCAGGACCTGGGGCGTCACGGCGAGGCCGTCGCGGTGCCGCAGGAACTGGCCGCCAAGCTGCGCGAGCTGGGGGTGTGGTGAGCGTCAGCCCGCCATAAACAGGGAGCAGAAGTCGCCCCCGTTCAGACCGCCATGTTGTCGATCAGCCGGGTCTTGCCGAGCCACGCCGCCGCCAGCACGCGGGCCGGGGCGTCACCGATGGGACCGGGGCCGAGGGGGGACAGGTCCTCGGCGTGGCGCACCTCGATGTAGTCCACGCTGTCGAAGCCCGCGGCGATCAGCGCGGCCGTCGCCTGGACCTCGGCCGCCGCCGCCGCCGCGCCGCCCGCCACCGAGCGCGCCAGCTGCGCCATGACGCCGTTCAGCTTGCCGGCGATGGGTCGTTCCCGGGCGGTCAGGTAGGCGTTGCGCGAGGACAGGGCCAGGCCGTCCTCCGCCCGCAGGGTCGGGGCGCCCAGGATCCGGGTGGGCAGGTCCAGATCGCGGGCCATCCGCTTGATCACCTGCAGCTGCTGGTAGTCCTTCTCGCCGAACACCGCGACGTCGGCCGAGGCCTGGATCAGCAGCTTGGCCACCACGGTGGCGACCCCGGCGAAGAACTGCGGCCGCCGCTCGCCTTCCATGGGCGCGGAGACCCCGGACACGGTGACGGTGGTGGCGAAGCCCGGCGGATAGATCTCCGAGGCCTGGGGCGCATAGAGCAGGTGGCAGCCGGCCCCGGCCAGCAGGGCCGCGTCGCGCTCCTCGCCGCGCGGATAGGCGTCGAAGTCCTCGTGCGGGGCGAACTGCGCGGGGTTGACGAACAGACTGGCGATCACGCGGTCGGCGTCCTCGAGCGCGCGGCGCACCAGCGACAGGTGCCCTTCGTGCAGCGCCCCCATGGTCGGCACAAGGCCGACCCGCAGTCCGTCGGCGCGCCAGGCCGATACCTGCCGGCGCAGGTCGGCGACGGTTCGGGCGACGGGCAGGGGGCTGTCGGCGAGTGGGCTCATGCGGCGGGCTTATGCCGCCCAGCGCCCCGCGCCGTCCAGCGTTTACGAGTCGTTAAGTCGCGTTGACGCGGCCGCCGCCCCGGGCGTCAGATGGGCCGTCTGGACCCGATTCGGTCCCGTCGTGCAGTGAGGTGGTCCATGTCCGAAGCGCGGGTGATCGTGGTCGGCAACGAGAAGGGTGGGGCGGGCAAGTCCACCATCGCCATCCATATGGCGACGGCCCTGATGCATGCCGGCGCGCGGGTCGCGGTGGTCGATCTGGACCTGCGCCAGCAGTCCCTGAACCGCTTCTTCGACAATCGTCGCAAGTGGCTGGAGTCCTCCGGCGCCGTACTGCCGACGCCGCTGACCCCCTCGGGCGAGGCGGGGGAGATCCTGGTGCGTGCGGCGGCCGAGGACCAGGCAGTCCGCTTCGAG
The DNA here is from genome assembly GCA_028291305.1 of Caulobacteraceae bacterium. GTDB lineage: Bacteria > Pseudomonadota > Alphaproteobacteria > Caulobacterales > Caulobacteraceae > BOG-938. Next base: position 4,948 of record JAQGII010000204.1, on the reverse strand, counting down.
GACGTCATGGGGCAGGCCCTGGGCATCGCCGATTTCATCCTGGTGGACACGCCCGGCGCCGACACCGCCCTGTCGCGCAAGGCGCACCAGTCGGCCGACGTCATCATCACCCCGCTCAACGACAGCTTCGTCGACTTCGACATGCTGGGGCAGGTGGACCCCGTCACCCTGGAGCTGAAGAAGCCCAGCCTCTATTCGGAGTCGGTGTGGGAGGCGCGCAAGGTCCGCGCCGCCGTGACCCGCCGGATGACCGACTGGCTGGTGCTGCGCAACCGCCTGGCCACCACCGAGGCGCGCAACCGCAAGCGGCTGGAAGAACGCATTGCGGCGCTCAGCCGCCGGGTCGGCTTCCGCATCGGGCCCGGCCTGCGCGACCGGGTGATCTATCGCGAGCTGTTCCCCTTCGGCCTGACCATCGCCGACCTGAGCCCGGGCGTGCGCCCCGTTCCGGTCTCGCTGTCGCACGTGGCGGCCCGCCAGGAGCTGCGCGCGCTGATGACGGCGGTGGGCCTGTCGGAAGATACCGGGGAAGAGATCGTCGCCACCGATGGCGATAGCGATGTGGAAGAACTCGACAAGGCGTCCTGATCGCGGCTTGTCTGCGCGATGATCTATCTGGCGATCGGCGCAGGCCTTCTCCTGCTTTGGATGTGGGGCCGCTCGGAAATGATCCGGCGGGGCGGCTGGCGCGTGTTCGCCGGCCTGGCCTCGGTGGTCCTGGTGGTCGTGGGCATCAGCCTGTCCATCCGCGGCGACTGGTTCATCGGCCTGCCGATGGTGCTGCTGGCGGTCGGCGCCGCCACAGGCGGTCGCATCAACCGCGGCGGGTTCCGGCCGACGTCAAGCTCGCCGCCGGACCGTCCCCGGGACGGCATGAGCGGGGCCGACGCCCGCTCGATCCTGGGGGTGGGACCGGAGGCCTCCGTCGAAGACATCCGCGCCGCCTACACCCGCCTGATGCAGCGCGCCCACCCCGACAAGGGCGGCAGCGCGGGGTTGGCCGCCCAGCTCAACGCGGCACGCGATCGGTTGCTGAAGGGGTAGGGGCGACTATCTACATCGGTGTGACCGGCGACCTGACCCGGCGCATCTTTGTGCACCGAGAGGGCGCTGTCCCCGGCTTTACCAGGGAAGATCAACCTCATCGAAAGAACCAACCCCGTGTGGGGCGATCCATACGAGCGTTTGAGGCCCTGAGCGCTACGGCCGCAGGGCCATGCAGTCCTGGCCCTGGGACTTGATGCTGGCGCAGGCGTCCTTGGCCTGGTCGGCGGACAGGCCGGCAAAGCGCACGCGGTAGTTGCCCGAGGCGTGTTCGACACGGCCCTGGGACGCGGCCAGCTCCCGGGCGAACTTGGTGTTGAGCGTCGCCAGCTGCTGGCGGGCCAGGGCGGAGTTCTTGTAGGCGCCCAGCTGCACCTGCCAGTCGCCGCCCGCGGCGGCGTCGGTCTTGGCGGCGGCCGTCGCCTGGGCCTTGCCCGGGACGGCGTCGTTCGCCGCGAGCTTGACGCACTTGGTGACATGCTTGTGGTGGCGGCCGCGGACGCGCTTGCAGAACATCTGGTCGGCGGGGGCGGCCTTGGCTGTCATCTTGGCCACCGCCGCCTTGGGCGCCTTGCCGTCGACCACGATATGCACGCCGTCCTGCTCGCCGTCGCCCTGTTCGACCGGCGGTCGGTCGACCGAGCCGACCGGGGCCGGCTCGCGCAGGTTCTGGGCGACGGTGGTCTGTTGGCCGGCCTCGCGGCGGCGCATGACGGTGAAGCCCGCTTCCAGCAGATCGACCACGTGGGAATCGCGCGCGGCGGTCGAGGAGCCGCCCATCACCACCGCGATCAGGCGCCGGTTGTCGCGCACGGCCGAGGCGGCGAGGTTGAAGCCCGAGGCGTTGGTGAAGCCGGTCTTGATGCCGTCCACCCCGGGCATCTGGCCCAGCAGGTGGTTGTGGTTGCGGGTCGTCTGGCCCTTCCAGGTGAACTCGCGTTTGCTGAAATAGGAATAGTACTGCGGGTAGTCGCGCAGCACCGCGCGCGACAGGATCGAGATGTCCCGGGCGGTGCTCAGCTGGCGGTTGTCGGGCAGGCCGGAGGCGTTGACGAACTGGGTGTTGTTCATGCCCAACTGCTTGGCCTTGGCCGTCATCATCTCGGCGAAATGGCTTTCCGAACCGCCCATCTTCTCGGCCATGGCTACGGCCATGTCGTTGGCCGATTTCACCGCGATCGCGCTCATGGCGTCGCCGACCGAGATCGTGCCGCCCTGGCGGATGCCCAGTTTGGAGGGGGCCATGGCCGCCGCGTGGGGCGACACCACCATGGCGTCGTTCAGCGACAGCCGGCCGGTCGAGAGCTGCTCGAAGGCCAGGTACATGGTCATGATCTTGGTGATCGACGCGGGGTAGCGGTGGGCGTCGGGCGACTGTTCGTACAGCACCTCGCCCGTCTTGGCGTCGATCACGATGGCGGCGTACTTGGGCTGGGACGTAAACTGCAGGAAGCTGGGGGCCCGCGCCCTGTGATGCGTCCTCGCCTCGGCGGGCTGCGCCAGGGTGGTCACGGACAAGGCCACGGCGGCGATAGCAAGCACGAGGCGGCGGGCGGGGCTTTGCATGCGGCGTCCGGCGAAAAAGTTACGGCGGCCACGCGCCACCTGACGTGTCCATACCATGAGCTGCGTTCCCTTTCGCCAAAGTAAACAACTGGTGACTGCGGCCCTGGGACGCACAGGTTCGATTCACCAATCCGTCACCACGCACTTGCGATTGTGCAGTGCAGCAAAAAACGATTGACCCTCTGAATCAACTGGCCTAAAAGCAGTGTGCAAGCGCAACGCCCTCCGGCTGAGCGCACCTTCATCGCCCACGAGGAGATTCCCAATGGCGACTGCTGCTGAGACGGCCAAGGCGACCGCCGAACGGTTTGCCGCCACTGGCAACCAAGCCTTCAAAGACAACGTCGAGAAGTCGCTCGCGGCCCTCGCCGACATCAACGTCCAGTCCAAGCGTAACCTCGAAGCGGTTGTCGCTTCGGTGACCGCCGCCACCAAGGGCGCCGAGACCCTGGGCGCCCAGGCCATGGCCTTCTCCAAGAAGGCGGCCGAGGATCACATGGCCGCCGCCAAGACCCTGTCGAGCGCCAAGAGCCTGCAGGACGCGGTCGAGTTCCAGACCTCCTACGCCAAGAGCTTCCTGGAAGCCTACATGTCGGAGATGACCAAGTGGTCGGACACCGTGTCCGGCTCGGTCAAGGAATCCCTGCGGCCGATCAACGAGCGCGTCAGCGCCGTCGTCGAGCAGTTCCAGACCGCCCGCTAAGCTTTCCAGGACATAACCACCTGAAGGGCCCGCGGCGGAAACGCCTCGGGCCCTTTTCGGTTTTGGAGCCTCGATGCCCGCACCCCGATCCCGCCATCCGACGTCCGCCGGGGCCGCCTCGGAAAACGCCGGTCTGCGTTTAATCCCGGGGGTGGGGCGCTGAGGCCTTTCAAATGCCCTGAATCCTCATATCTAATTACGGAGCGGGGCCAGTCTGCCCGACGCGACGGAGACGGTGTTAATGGCCGAGCGGAAGCAAGGCGGATTGGACGAAGGCGCCGGGAATGGAGCCGGGTCTGCGGTAGTCACCCAGACCAAGCCGAAAACCCAGAAGCCATCGCTGTATCGCGTCCTTATTCTGAACGACGATTACACCCCGATGGAGTTTGTCGTTTACGTCCTGGAGCGGTTTTTCAACAAATCGCGGGAAGACGCGACTCGGATCATGCTCCACGTGCATCAGCACGGCGTCGGCGTCTGCGGGATTTTCACCTACGAGGTGGCCGAGACAAAGGTCTCTCAGGTGATCGATACCGCCAGACGGCACCAGCATCCGCTCCAGTGCACCATGGAAAAGGATTGAGAGGCCCCTATTGCCATCGTTCTCTAGGAATCTGGAAGAGACGCTTCACCGGGCCGTAGCTTTCGCCAACCAGCGCAAGCATGAATACGCCACCCTGGAGCACCTGCTTTTGTCACTGGCCGACGACCAGGAGGCGGCGGGTGTCATGCGCGCCTGCGAGGTCGATCTGCCGGCCCTGAAGAAGAGCCTGCTGAACTACCTCGACACCGAATTGAAGTCCCTCGTCGTCGATGACGGAGAGGACGCCAAGCCCACCGCCGGATTCCAGCGCGTGATCCAGCGGGCGGTGATCCACGTCCAGTCCTCGGGCCGCGAGGAGGTGACCGGCGCCAATGTGCTGGTCGCCATCTTCTCCGAGCGCGAGAGCCACGCCGCCTACTTCCTGCAAGAGCAGGACATGACCCGCTACGACGCGGTCAACTTTATCGCCCACGGCATCGCCAAGAAGGCGGGCGCGTCCGAACCGCGCGCCGTCAAGGGCTCGACCGAGACCGACACCGAAGAAAAGACCGCCGCGCCCAAGTCACCGGGCGAGGCGCTGGAAGCCTATTGCGTCAACCTCAATGAGAAGGCCAAGCAGGGCAAAGTCGATCCCCTGATCGGCCGCACCAGCGAGGTCGAGCGCTGCATCCAGATCCTATGCCGGCGGACCAAGAACAACCCGCTCCTGGTCGGTGATCCGGGCGTGGGCAAGACCGCCATCGCCGAGGGGCTGGCGCGCAAGATCGTCAACCACCAGGTCCCCGAAGTGCTCGAGGGCGCCACCATCTTCTCGCTCGACATGGGCGCGTTGCTGGCCGGCACCCGCTACCGCGGCGACTTCGAGGAACGGGTCAAGCAGGTGGTCAAGGAACTGGAGGCGCATCCCAACGCCGTCCTGTTCATCGACGAGATCCATACGGTGATCGGCGCGGGCGCGACCTCGGGCGGGGCCATGGATGCGTCCAACCTGCTCAAGCCAGCCCTGGCTTCCGGCACCCTGCGCTGCATGGGCTCGACGACCTACAAGGAGTTCCGCCAGCACTTCGAGAAGGACCGCGCCCTGGTCCGGC
>JAQGII010000203.1 GCA_028291305.1 Caulobacteraceae bacterium | reverse complement strand
CCATCAGCGCGTGGAGATCGGCGGAACCGACGCCCGTATCCGCCTTCGGTCCGGCTTCCGACTGGCCATCACCGCGCCTCGAATAGGCGATGACCCGCAAGCCGGCGGCGGCGAATACGGGCTGTTGGTAGCCCCAACTGGCGCTGCTGCCGGTGCTTGGGTGCAGGAGGACGAGGGGTTCGCCCGGGCCGCCGGTGTCCCAGAACCAGAGTTGGGCGCCGGGGAGCGGCGCCAGCCCCTCCCGCGCCGGCGTCTGGGGCGGTATGGGGGGCCAGCTGTATTGGGCGGGCAGGATCCGCATGGGAGCCCGTGCGGGTTGAGCTGCGGCGGCGTGCGGCGCGAGCCCGGCTCCAGCCGCCGCCGCCGCCAGGAAGAGACTCCGCCGATCGATGTTCGTGGGTTGGCCGTCCGTTTCAATTTTTGGTTGCACGGGGACCCTCCGGGTCGGCTTGATGTGAGCGGGGAGCCCCGCGTGATCGGCTCCCGCGAATCTGAATTAAAACTAATAATATGACAGTTTGGATTATGCCAGGCCGCCAGACGGTGCGCGTCATCGGATCGCGACACCGGCGTCCCCAAGGCAAAGCTGATCCGCCCCAAGCGCGCGCACCGGACGGGACAGGGCGCGCCGCATTGGCAGGGGCATCTCCGAGCGTCGCCGCGCCGGACCACGGCTGGCTTTCGGCGCCAATATCATTAGACTAGGTTTTAGAATGTTTGTGCTATTAGGGGCTGCGCGTGGACCTCGCCCTGCCAAGGAATGGCGTCTCTCGGGACCTGGGGGAGCGCAGGAATGGCCGCGCCCAGGATCATGTGAGGAGAGGAAATGCAACGGATGACGATACTGATCGGGCTGTCGGCCCGGCCAGGGGCGGCGGGACGCGACCAGCGGATGCCGCCGGCTTGGCTAACCTGGCTGATGGCGGCCGTTGTGCTCGCGCTGAGCCTCGTGAGCCTGTGGGCGACCGGCGCGAAGGCGGCCGACGCATACCCGCTGGTTGAGAACACGGTGAAGGTCGACGGCGTGGACCGCACCTACGCCTATTATGCCTCGCCCAAGGCCAACAGCTGGACCCAGGGGTACGCCGTCTTCGCCCTGCACAGCAACGGCCAGACTGCCGAGCAGTTCGCCGAGCAATCCGGGTGGGCGAAGCTGGCGGACGAGAACGGTTTCGTCGTCGTCTTTCCGAAAGCCGAAAAGGCGTGGTCTTCGACCAGCGGCGCCAACGAGGAATACCTCAAGGCGGTGTTCGAGGATGCCCGCACGCACGTGCTGTCCCGCTTCCCGGGCGACAGGGCGCCTGCCGGCGCTGCGGGCGGCCAGGGCGCACCGAGGCGGGCCCAGCTCACCGCCACCCATACCTATCTGACCGGCGCGGGCGCCGGCGGCGTGGCGGCGCAGGAGTTCGCCATCGACCATCCCGGTATGGTCGCGGGCATAGCGACCCTGGACGGGGCGCCCTTTGCCGGCGCCTACGTCAAGGGTGACGACGTCGCCGAGAACATTTTCCAATACGGGCGAGGCAAGAGTGCGCCGCCCACCTCGCGCGAACTCAAGAAGGAGGTGCCGGTTGCGGCTTGGCTATTCAGCACCACCGCGCAGACTCCCGGCCTGAGCAGGCAGGTGGCTTACTGGAAGCGGAGCAACGCAGTCGGGGCGAACGCCGAAAATCGAACTGTCTCGGGGTTGCAGACCACCATCTACAGCAATCCCCAGAATGAGGCGCAGCAGGTCCGCACCACCGTGCTGCCGGCAGGGGCCAAATACGACGAGGTCCTGGCTTCCGCGGTTTGGAACGACTTCTTTTCCAGAACCGCCCGCTGGACCTCGTCGCCCAACGGCGACCTGACCAGGATCCTCACCGCAGCCGACGTTGATCGCACCTTCGAGCTCCACACGGTCAACGTCGATGGCGCGCCATACAAGTATTACGTCAAGCTGCCGTCCTCCTACAAAAAGGGTCAGGCCCTTCCGGTGGTGATCTCGCTTCACGGCGGCGCCCAGCCGGCGTGGCTCTACATGGGCCAGATCAGAATGCACGAGGTCGGCGAGAAGGAAGGCTTCATCACCGTCTATCCGGTCGCCGCGCAGCGGAACATTTGGACCGCGGCCGACTTCAATGGGCCGGATGCGAAAGGTATCGCTGCCGTCGTCGACGACGTCATCGCGGCCTATGGCGCGGACAGGAGCCGGGTTTACCTGCATGGGTTCTCCGTCGGCAGCCGCATGGCGACCACCACGGCGCTCACCCGTCCGCAGCTTTTCGCGGCGATCTCCCCCAACAGCGGCTTTCCGCCCTTCGCGCCCGAGATGCAGGCGAAAATCGCCGAGCTGAAGGGGAAGATGGACTATCGGATGCCGACCTTCGCGGTGTCCGGATCCGCCGATGCGGACGCTTCGGCCGACGGAAGGCTCCCGGGGAAGGGCCAGCTCCAAGGGGCGGTGGAGGCGTTCAAGGCGTACAACCACATCACGACCGCCGACCGGGTCGAGCGGTTCGAAGGCGTCTACACCGCGCCGTACGACGTGTTCGTCCCGCAGGGGCGACTGGTCCATGCGGGCGTCGATCGGCGCTATCCCGCCGGCCGGTTCCAAATCTACAAGTACATGAGCGCCGATCCCAAGCCGCTCGAACTTCTGGACTTCGTCTGGGTCACAGACATGCCCCACTCCAACGAGCCGCGGCAGGCCCAACTCGTATGGGACTACCTCAAGCATTGGAGCAGAAACCCGGACGGAACGGTGGCTTACCGGCCCTAGTCCCGGCGGCTGGAGTTGACCAGGCGCGCGCGGCGGACGGCCGCGCGCGCCGACCAGACGCACTAATCCTGCATTCCGAAATCGTGCAATCCCATGGCCGAAGCAGGCCCACGCGGCCGCGGAAGTCGTCTCCAAAGGCCCAGCCTATCGATGCGGGACCTTTGCCAGGAAGCGACCGACCACCGGCGCCCACATTTCGCTGACTTGATAAGTATGATGGCCGTGGCTTAAGGGTCCCGCAGGCAACAGCACGTACCGGGCGTGTGGAATGCGGCTGATTGCGGGTTCTACCGTGTGCAGCTCGGGCGGATTCACCGCATCATCGGCAAAATTTATCGCCAGGAGCCGGGCCTTGATCCTCCCGATGTCTGGCATCGGGTTGTAATCCTCCGCTGCTTCCCGGCTCCAAAGCGTATCATTGGCGTCCGTGCTCGCTGCAGCTTTCTCGAAGGCTTCGACCAGTTTGCGTCCCGACGCCGGGTCTGGCGCCATTTGTGCGAGGGGGACCGCTCCATCGCTCATCAAACGGATAGCCGGCGCTGTCTTCGTCCAAAGGGTGGGAGGTTTATCGTATTCGCCGTCGCGCCATTCAGGGTCGGATCTGATGGCGTTTATGGTGATCTGGCGCATCATCCAGTTGCGCCCCGCCAGAGGCGTTGGCTGAGCCGCGATCGCCACGACCGCGTCCATGAAGTCCGGGTG
>JAQGII010000103.1 GCA_028291305.1 Caulobacteraceae bacterium | reverse complement strand
GGCCTCGACCGCCACGGCGGCCCGGCCGTCCGTGCGGCGCCGGCGCGCGCCCGCGCCCCGGTCCGCCATGTGAACGCCCGCGCGGCCATCCCGGTCCGGTCGCGGCGTCCTTCCACGGCGGCCTTGTGCGCCGCCTCCTGCCCGCCGTCCGCCGTGCTCGCCGCCGACCGGCGCCTGCGCAGCGCCTATGACCACGCCATCCGGGCCGGCGTGCCCACCGGCGTGCTGGCGGACTACCGCGACCGCTGGGCGGACCTGCGCGAAAACGCGGCCGACCGGCCCCGCCGGCTGGTGCAGGGCTATGGCGAGCTGACCCGGGCGCTCGGACGCGAGGCGACCGGCGCGCGGGCGCGGCCGGCGCAGCGCAAGGACCCGCTCTGGCGCAGCCTGGTGTCCTGGTGGTGAGGGGCCTGCTGTCGGGCCTGCGTCCATCCTGGCTGGGGGGTCCGGCCCCCAGCAGCGATCCGACCGACGGGGAGCTGATCTACGCGGTGGGCGACATCCACGGCCGCTACGACCTGATGAAGTCCCTGCTCGCCGCGGTCGCCCGCGACGCCGCGCCGCGCGCCCATGGCCGGCAGCCGCTGCTGATCTTCTGCGGCGACTACATCGACCGCGGGCCGCAGTCCGCCCAGGTGCTCGAAGCGCTGGTATGGCTGCGCAAGCGCAGCGACATGCAGGTTCATCTGCTGAAGGGCAACCACGAGCAGACCATGCTGCAGTTCCTCGAACGGCCCCTACGGACCGCCGCCTGGCAACAGTTCGGCGGGGCGCAGACCCTGCTGTCCTATGGGGTGGCGCCGCCCGCCCCGCCCGACGATCCGGCCGAACTGGTCCGCGCGCGCAACGCGCTGCTGGAGCGCATGCCCTCCTCGCATCTGCTGCTGCTGGAGCGGCTGGAGCTGATGCTGGTGATCGGCGACTACGCCTTCGTCCACGCAGGCGTGCGGCCGGATACGCCCCTGGGCAACCAGAAGGAGGAGGATCTCCTGTGGATCAACGGAGAGTTCCTTGAGCAGGAGGGCCCCTTCGAAAAGGTGATCGTGCACGGCCACACCTGGACGGACGGCCACCCGGCCCTGCTCGAGCACCGCATCGGGCTCGACACCGGCGCCTACACAACAGGCGTGCTGACCGCCGTGCGGCTGGACGGCGGCGACGTCGGGGTGGTGCAGGCGCGCGACGAGGCGGCCTCAGCCTTCGCCCCGACCGCCGCCGGCGCGGCGCCGGGCGTCCATCACTGAACTCAGCGCGGCTCGCGCGCGGCCATCTGGACCGGCGGGCCGGCGCCCTCCGCGCCGGCGCCGACCTTGGCGGCGGCGTAGAGCGATCCCGGACGCGCCAGCGGGGCGGGCCCGGCCGCGAGCCTGAGACCTGCGGCGACCAGAGCCAGGGCGATCAGCATTACGACCGGCGACAGCTTTCCGAACATGACAATAGCCTCCTTTGCCTAGGCTATTGCGCCAGATTGTATCATGGATCAAACTGGATATTGTCATGATGCAATATCGCCGATGCCTCGAACCCTGACCTGGTCCCCAGTCTTGGGGGAGTCACCCCCGGCCCTGGCCGACCGCCTTCTGGCGGCGCTGGACCGCGATATCCGGTCCGGCGCGCTGGCGCCCGGCCTGCGCCTGCCGCCGCACCGCGAGTTGGCCTTCGCCCTGGGCATTTCCGTCGGCACGGTGACCAAGGCCTATGCCGAGGCCGAGCGGCGGGGGCTGGTGCACGCCACCGTGGGGCGCGGCACCTTCGTGGCCGCCCCGGGCGCCGACGCCGCCTTCCGCTTCAGCCCCCGCGGCCTGCCCGCCGGCGTCAACCTGGCGCAGAACGTGCGCCCCATCCTGTCGTCCCACACCGCCCTGGCCGACGCGCTGGGCAGGCTGCGCAGGAAGGACCTGACCTCGCTGCTGGCCTACGGCCCCTGCGCCGGCGAGGAGGCCCACCGCCGCGCCCTGGCGGCGTGGCTGGACCGCACCACCCTGCTGCAGGCGGACTGGCGCAGGCTGATGGTCACCGCGGGCGGCCAGCAGGCGCTGACCCTGGCGCTGGGCGCGCTGGCGGCGCCGGGCGACGCGGTGATGACCGAGGCGGGCACCTACTACGGCCTGCGCACCCTGGCCGAACAGGCCGGCTACCGCCTGAAGGGCCTGGCCATGGACCGCGAAGGCCTGCTGCCCGAGGCGCTGGACCGGGCCGCCGCCACGACCGGGGCGCGGATCGTCTATGTCACCCCCACCCTGCACAACCCCACCGGCCGCACCATGGGCCGCGCCCGGCGCGAGGAGATCGCCCGGGTGGCGCGCGAGCGCGACCTGTGGATCGTCGAGGACGACGTCTACGCCCTGTACGACTCCGCGCGCAGCCTGCCGCCCCTGGCCGCCCTGGCCCCCGAGCGCACCTTCTATGTGTCGAGCCTGTCCAAGGCCCTGTCGGCGGGGTTGCGCGTCGGCATCCTGTCGACGCCGGGCGGCGACGGGCTGGAGCGCGTGATGCGAGCGATGCGCGCCACCCTCTACGCCCCGCCGGCCCTGGGGCCGGCCGTCGCCGCGCAATGGATCGAGGACGGCGCGGCCGACGCCCTGGCCGTCGAGGTGAAGGCCGAGATGGGCCGGCGCACGCGCCTGGCCCTGCGCATCCTCGGCGGGGCCGCCGAACCGCCCGCCGCGGCTGGCAGCCTGCACATCTGGCTGCCGATGTCGGAGCTGGACGCCGAGCGCGCCGCCGCCCACGCCCTGCGTTCGGGCGTGGAGCTGACCCCGCCGAGCGCGCCGATCGTCGACGGGCAGGGCCTGTCGGGCCTGCGCGTCTGCCTGGGCGGGGTGGAGGACATCGCCGATCTGGAGAGGGCGCTGCAGGTGGTGGCGGGGGCCGTGGGCGGACAGGACCGGGCCAGCGCGATGGCGATGGTCTAGCGGCGGGTCCGATCCACCGCCGTTTGCGTCGAAGCCGCCGGCGTCTGCATCAAAATCGACAAATACCCGCCGCAAATTGGCCCGACTGGACTGTCACGCTTGGTTGGGCTGAGGAGCGACGCCGCGATGACCATGATCGAGTTTGGACTTCGCGCCGCCGGACTGTCCCTCGTCTTGACCCTGGCCGGGGCCCCGGCCAGGGCGCAGACCAGCCCCGCCGAGCCGATCTCGACTGCGGCCTCCGGAGCGCCGCCGCCGGCCTCCACCGCGCCGCCCGCCCCCCTCCCGGGCGACGCCTACCCCACCCAGGACCCGGACGCGCCCCCGCCGCGCGACGGCAAGATCCATGGCGTGGTCGAGGCCGGCGTCGGCACCAACGGCTACCGGCATGGCATGATCGCGATCGACGCCCCCCTGCCCAACGGCGGCGATGTGGCCATCGCGGTGGAATCCAACCAGATCCAGGGCGGCCGGGGCCGCTAGGCCGCGCCCGCCCGCCGCCAACTAGTCTTCCCACAGCTCCTGCACCGAACCCTTGCGGTTCAGCACCCGCGTGACGCGTTTGATCACCGTCAGCAGCCGCTCGGTGCGTTCGCCCTGGCCGTAGGTCAGGCTGGCGCGGGCCAGGCCCTCCAGCATGAAGCGGGCCAGGTCGCGGCCGGTCTGGAAGCGGGCGCCGGAGCCCGCCAGCAACAGGTGCGACAAATCGCCGATCTGGGCGTGGTCGAAGGCGGCCTGCGCCGGGGCGATGCGGCGGGCCAGGTCGGGATCGGTGCGGGCCACCGCCTCCAGTTCGGCGAAGGCCTTGAACGGCGCCTGGTGCAGCAGCTCCCAATAGGCGTCGATGGCCTGGTCGGTGGCGTCGCCGTGCTGTTCCTGGTCGCGCGCGGCGCTCTCGAAGGCCTCGGTGCGGCGCATCTGGATGTGGTCGATGGCCGCCTCCACCAGGTCCTCCCGGGTGGGGAAGTGGTAGAGCATGGCCCCCCGGGTCAGGCCGGCCGCCTCGGCCACGTCGGCGTTGCTGGACGCATGGTAGCCGCGCTCGGCGAACAGCTCCATGGCCGCGTCGAGGATGCGCTTGCGCGTCCGCAGCGACTTGGGCGTGGTCTTCGCGGTCGAGGTCGATGCGGGCTGATCGAGCGCCATCTTGTCGACAGGGACGTCCGTGGGGGGCACGAGAAGCGCGACTCTAGGCATGAAATCTGCCGATCGCGGCCGGGAAATGACCGCTGCCCCTTTCTTATCCACGCCGATCCGCCGTCGCTACCCCAAGGGCGCCGATTCACAAAAGGGACATGCAATCAGCCTAATCGCGGGCTTACGGGGGGCCCAAACGCCCGCCGGCTCGGCAATTCGCAGCAAGGCGAGCCCTTTTGAGCCACCTGTCCAGCGCCCCGGTCGACGCCGACCGTCCCCCGACCACCTTCCGCACCGTGTTCATTTCCGACGTGCATCTGGGCACGCGCGGCTGCCAGGCCGAGCTGCTGCTCGACTTCATCCGCCAGCTGGAATGCGACACCCTCTATCTGGTGGGCGACATCATCGACGGCTGGAAGCTGAAGAGCGGCTGGCACTGGCCCCAGGCGCACAACGACGTGGTGCAGAAGATCCTGCGCCTGGCGCGCAAGGGCGTGACCGTCATCTATGTGCCCGGCAACCACGACGAGGTCGCCCGCGACTACTGCGGCGTCCACTTCGGCGGCGTGATCATCGCCCGCGACGCCATCCACGAGACCGCCGACGGCCGGCGCTTCCTGGTCACCCATGGCGACGAATTCGATGGGGTCGTGCAGCACGCCAAGTGGCTCGCGTTCCTGGGGGATTGGTCCTATAGAACCGTCCTCATGCTGAACACCTGGTTCAATCTGGCGCGCCGGAAACTGGGATTCGGCTACTGGAGCCTTTCGGCTTATCTGAAGGTGAAAGTGAAGAACGCCCTGCATTTCATCGAAAGCTTCGAGACCGCGGTCGCCGAGGAAGCCCGCCGCCGGGGCGTCGACGGGGTGATCTGCGGGCACATCCACAAGGCCGAGATGCGCGACATCCAGGGCGTCACCTACATCAACGACGGCGATTGGGTTGAAAGCTGCACCGCCGTGGTCGAACATCCCGACGGGCGACTCGAGATCCTGGAATGGGCCAAGCTGCGGTCCTGGTCGGTGATCGACCGCAAGGCGGGCCAGACGGTTCTGGAGCCCGGGGGGGAGAAGGCCGCGGCCTGATGCGTATCCTGTTGGCCACCGACGCCTGGGAGCCCCAGGTCAACGGCGTCGTGCGCACCCTCACCCGCACGGCGGCCGAATGCCGGGCGATGGGGCATCAGGTCGAGGTGGTCTCGCCCGACCAGTTCAAGACCTTCCCCCTGCCCACCTATCCCGAGATCAAGCTGGCCATGGGCGCCTACGAGCCCGTGCAGGAACGGTTCAAGGCGTTCGAGCCGGAAGCGATCCACATCGCCACCGAGGGGCCGATCGGCCTGGCGGCGCGGCGCATCTGCCTGGAATGGAAGCTGCCCTTCACCACCAGCTACCACACCAAGTTCCCCGAATACGTCTCTGCGCGCCTGCCGGTGCCGCTGTCGGCCGGCTATGCCTACATGCGCTGGTTCCACAAGCCCTCGGGCCGGCTGATGGTGGCCACGCCGACCATGCGCGAGGAGCTGACCAAGCAGGGCTTCCGCAACATCTCGCCCTGGACGCGGGGCGTGGACACCGACCTGTTCAAGCCCGACCTGCCCAAGGTGTTCGACGACCTGCCCCGCCCGGTCTGGCTCTATGTCGGCCGCGTGGCGGTGGAGAAGAACATCGAGGCCTTCCTGCAGCTCGACCTGCCCGGCTCCAAGGTGGTGGTCGGCGACGGGCCGCAGCGCGAGGAGCTGACCGCCAAATATCCCGAGGTCCATTTCAAGGGGGCCCTGTTCGGGGACGATCTGGCGCAGCATTTCTCCGACGCCGACGTGTTCGTCTTCCCGTCGCTGACCGACACCTTCGGCCTGGTGATCCTGGAGGCGATGGCCTGCGGCACGCCGGTGGCCGCCTATCCGGCGCCGGGGCCCATCGACATCATCCCCGGATCGGGCGCCGGCGCCCTGGCCCCGACCCAGGACTCCGGGCTGCGCGAAGCCTGCCTGGAGGCGCTGCGGATGTCGCGCCCCACCACCCGCGCCTATGCCGAGCGGTTCTCCTGGCGGGCCTCGGCCGAGGAATTCGTGCGCAACCTGCAGCCCTATCCGGAACTGGAGAAGCTGCGCTTCTGGCGCCGCCTGCGCCGGATCGCCCGGCTGCGCCGCAAACCCAAGGCCGTCTAGCCCTCCGTCGGCGGCGAGATCAGTATTGCCCTGGCCATTGGACTAGCGGGACCTCAGCCATCTGGCCCTGGACGGCCTCTCGACGGACAGTCTACTTGAAGAGGCGGCCTACGACCTGCGGCCACAACCCATGTTTGCGGTGCGCATTATCGATTTCCTAAACACGCCGCGCGCACACTCGTCGAAGTAGCAGACGGGGCGTTGAAGTTGGACAGGATCAGGCCGGCGGCAGGCCACTCTGACGCAGCGCCCCGCTACCTGGGGTACATTTTCGCCAGCTCGGACCTGGTGTTCGAGATCGCCCACACCGGGCGCGTGCACAATGTCATGGGCGCCGCCAGCCTGCTGACCGGGCGCGACCCCGGCGCGCTGGAAGGCCAGCCCTGGCGTCCGCTGTTCCCGCCGCAGGACCGCGACCTGGTGCAGCATCTGCTCGACGCCATGCGCCCGGGCGAGCGCAAGGGCCCGATCCG
>JAQGII010000079.1 GCA_028291305.1 Caulobacteraceae bacterium | reverse complement strand
ATCGATCGGCTGGCCGCCGGCCGGGCCAAGGCCCGCATGCCCCGCGCCCTGGTGATCGCCCCGACCCGCGAGCTGGCCGACCAGGTGTCCGCCTCGTTCGAGAAATACGCCAAGGGACGGAGCCTCTCCTGGGCCCTGCTGATCGGCGGCGTCTCGTTCGCCGACCAGGTCAGGAAGCTGGACCGCGGCGTGGACGTGCTGATCGCCACCCCCGGTCGGCTGCTCGACCACTTCGAACGCGGCAAGCTGCTGCTCACCGGCGTGCAGATCATGGTGGTCGACGAAGCCGACCGCATGCTCGACATGGGCTTCATCCCGGACATCGAGCGCATCTTCAAGATGACGCCGCCCAAGAAACAGACGCTGTTCTTCTCGGCCACCATGCCGCCGGAAATCACCCGGCTGACGGCCCAGTTCCTCAACGAGCCGGTCCGCATCGAGGCCAGCCGCCCGGCGACCACGGCCGAGAACATCACCCAGTACCTGGTCCGCATCCCCTCCTCCGACCCCAAGGCCAAGCGCGCCGCCCTGCGCGCCCTGATCGAGCGGGCCGACGTGAAGAACGGCATCGTCTTCTGCAACCGCAAGAGCGAAGTCGACGTGGTCGCCAAGTCACTGAAGGTGCACGGCTTCGACGCCGCTCCGATCCACGGCGACCTGGACCAGAGTATGCGGATGAAGACCCTGGCCGATTTCCGCAAGGGCGACCTGCGGCTGCTCTGCGCCTCCGACGTGGCCGCACGCGGCCTGGACATCCCCGACGTCAGCCACGTGTTCAACTACGACGTGCCGCACCACGCCGACGACTATGTGCACCGCATCGGCCGCACCGGCCGCGCCGGCAAGACCGGCCAGACCTTCATGCTGGTCACGCCCAACGACAGCCGCCAGCTGGACAAGGTGCTGAAGCTGATCGGCAAGGTGCCCAACGAGCTGACCCTCGACATCGACTTCAGCGAAATGAAAACCGAGCCGCGCGAAGGCGGCCGCTCCGCCCGGGGCCGCCGCGACGACGGCCGCAGTCGCGACCGCGACCGCAAGCCGCCCCGGGTCCGCCCCGAGGACGAGGCCCCCCGCGAGCCCCTCAAGGTCGTCGAGCCCAGCGCCGAAGCCGCCGAACAGCCCGCCCGCACCGAGCGTGCGCCCCGCGCCGACCGGCCGGAGCGCGCGCCGCGCACCCGACGGGCCGAGCGTCCGGAACGGGCCGAACGCCCGGAACGCGCCGAACACCCGGTCCGCGCCGAGCCGTCCGACGCCGGCGAAGCTCCTGTCCGCCGCGACCGCAGGCCCGAGCCCGCCCGCGCCGACGTCCGGCCCCGGCGCGAGGAAGACAATTCCCGGCGCGGCCCGCGCGAACGCGACGACGACCGCAACGAGCGCGGCGTGGTGGGCTTCGGCTCGGACGTACCGGCCTTTCTTCAGCGCGCGCCGGCCAAGCTTCCGGCCGAGACGCGGGAAGACTAGGAAAAACCCGGCGTCTTCACTCCCTCGCCAGGCGAGCTTACCGCGGCTGTACACTTGGCCCTGCAAGAACCGACGTGAAAAGCTTCGCTTTAACTTGAATTTTAGGTGTGTGGCGGACACTCCTGGCCAAGGCCCGAAAGGGGCCGGACGACCAGGAGCGTCGGGTGGACAGCACCGCCGAATTCGAAGCCATTGTCCGCGGACCCGACGCCTATCGGCTTGCGCGGATCGCGCTGGACATGATGGTGCGGCACAAGGTGTGGCCGACGCCCCTCAACTATGAGCTCTGGCTGCGCTGCGCGGGCGAGCCGCGCTCCCCCTTGGCCCTCGAGATCGAGCGCATGGCGGCCGCCGGCGCGCCGTTCACCGACGCCACCTGCGAGGTGCTGGCCGCCACCCATCTGCCCAAGTCGCGCCTGACCGACGAGATCCGCGACGCCGGGGATCAGCTGAGCCGCGAACTGGACACGGTGTCGCGCGCCATCCAGGCGGCGCATCGGTCGAGCCAGGCCTACGGCGCAACCCTGGCGGACGCCACCAGCGAGCTGTCCGAACAGAACGACACCGGCTCGCTAAAGACGATCGTCAGCGGCCTCAGCGGCGCCACGCGCCAGGTCGAGGAAGAGAACAGGGTCCTGCAGAAGCAGCTGAAGGAATCGACCAACGAAGTGCATCAGCTGCGCGACCACCTGGCTCAGGTCCGCCGCGACGCAACTACCGACGCCCTGACCAACCTGGCCAACCGCAAGGCCTTCGACGCGGAGCTGCACCACGCCCATCAGGCCGCCGCGCGCTCCGGCGCCTGCATGACCCTGGCGGTGCTGGATATCGACCACTTCAAGCGCTTCAACGACACCTGGGGCCATCAGACCGGCGACCAGGTGCTGCGCTATGTCGGCAGCGTCCTGGGCCGCGTGGGCGCTGCGCCGCGTTTCGCCGCCCGCTACGGCGGCGAGGAATTCGCCATCATCTTCCCTGGGGAGAAGGCCGCTGCGGTCCACGGCATGCTGCAGGACGTGATCCAGGAGGTCGCCTCGCGCACCCTGCGCCGCCGCTCGACCAACGAAGAACTGGGCGCCATCACCGTGTCGGGCGGCGTCGCCGAGCTGAAGGCGGGGGAAACGGCCCATGCACTGCTGGAACGGGCCGACGCTGCCCTCTATGCCTCCAAGCGCGGCGGCCGCAACCGCGTCACCAACGCCCAGGCCGCCAAGGGCGTGGCCGCAGCCTGAGGCGCGCCGTGAGGCGCTAGCCTTGCTTCGCGGGAACGATGGTCACGCTCTCGCCGCAACCGCAGGCGTCCGTCTCGTTGGGATTCCTGAACACGAACTTGGAGGCCAGCTTGCTGGTCTCGTAGTCGATCTGGGTGCCCAACAGGAACAGCACCGCCTGGGGCTCGATCAGCACTTTCACGCCCTTGTCCTCGACCACCT
>JAQGII010000068.1 GCA_028291305.1 Caulobacteraceae bacterium | reverse complement strand
CGGCAAGCTGGTGCGCGCCGACCTGTCGCGCCTGCAACAGCAGCACTCCGGCGCCTATGTCTCCTCGGTGCTCTATGACGCGGGCCTGATCCGCGAGGCCGCCACCGCCGGGGTGATCAACTACACCCAGCACCTGCTGACGGTGATCGGCGCCATCACGGTGATGGTCTCCAACGACCTCTTCCTGTCGCTGATCCTGGTGGCCGCCGCCCCCGTGGCCAGCTGGATCATGCGCCGGTTCTCCAAGCGCACGGTGAAGGCCGCCCGCGGCGCCATGGCCGAGACCTCGGCGCTTTCCACCGCCATCATGGAGAGCCTGGACGGCGTGCGGGTGGTGAAGATCGAGAACCGCGAGGCCTATGAGGAGGGCCGGGTCGCCGAGGTGGTGCGCCGCCGCCAGGGCAAACTGGTGAAGGGGGCCAATGCGCGGGCCCGCGCGGCGACGGCCACCGAGCTCCTGATGACCCTGATCACCGCGGCGGTGATCGCCTACGCCGGCTGGCGTTCGGAAAGCGGCCACATGACCGTCGGCGCCTTCGTGGCCTTCATCGGCGCCCTGGGCCTGGCGTCCCAGTCCCTTCGGCAGCTGGCCAATCTGCAGACGGTGATGGCCGAGGGCATGGCCGCCGCCCGCCGGCTGTTCGCCGCCCTCGATGTCCAGCCGGAGGTGCGCGAGCAGGCCGGGGCCCGCCCGCTTCCCGACGGCGAGGCCACCATCCGCTTCGAGGCCGTCGGCTTCGCCTATCCCGGCGATGAGAAGGCGGCGCTGAGCGACATCACGCTGGAGGCCCGGCGCGGCGAGACCGTCGCCCTGGTGGGCCCTTCGGGCGGCGGCAAGACCACCATCCTCAACCTGATCCCGCGCTTCTACGACCCGAGCGGCGGACGGGTGCTGATCGACGGCCATGACCTGCGCGACGTCACCCTGCCCTCGCTGCGCCGCCAGATCGCACTCGTCACCCAGGAGCCCTTCCTGTTCGACGACACCATCGGCGCCAACATCGCCTACGCCCGGCCGGACGCCTCCATGGCCGAGGTCGAGCAGGCGGCCCGGGCCGCGGCGGCGCACGACTTCATCCTCAGCCTGCCGAATGGCTACGACACCGGCGTCGGCGAGGCGGGCGCGCGGCTGTCGGGCGGTCAGCGCCAGCGGATCGCCATCGCCCGGGCCTTCCTGAAGGACGCGCCGATCCTGCTGCTCGACGAGGCCACCAGCGCGCTGGACACCGAGAGCGAGGCCAAGGTGCAGGAAGCGCTGGAGCGGCTGATGGCCGGGCGCACCACCGTGCTGATCGCCCATCGCCTGTCCACCGTGCGCCACGCCGACCGCATCTATGTCATCGACAAGGGCCGCGTCGTCGAGACCGGCAACCACGACAGCCTGATGGCCTATGGTCGCCTCTATGCCCGCCTGGCCCGCAGCCAGGACCTGGATCAGGAGCCGGCCCTTTGAAGAAGCTGATCCGCTCCGACGCGGTGCAGAGCATCCTCGGCTGGATCGCCTGGGCCTATCTGGAGATGGTCATCAAGACCATCCGCTGGACCCGCATCGGCGAGGATGGGCTGAACGAGGCGCTCGACAGCCCGAGCGGCATGATCGGCTGCTTCTGGCACGGCAACATCGCCCTCTCCATCACCGCCAAACCCTCGGTGATCGAGAGGAAGGGCGTGCGCATCCTGATCTCGATGTCGCCGGACGGCGAGTTCATCACCCGCGCCATGGTGCGGCACAGGATGCCGGCCATCCGCGGCTCCTCGACCAAGAACAGCGGCAGGAGCGGCAAGACGAAGGGCGGCGCGGCCGCCTATCGCGAGGCGCTCGACTGGCTGGACGCCGGCGGCATCCTGGTGGTCACGCCCGACGGTCCGCGCGGCCCGGCCGAGCAGATGGCCGGCGGCACGGTGCGCCTGGCCCGCCGCACCGGCGCGCCGGTCTTCCTGATGGGCCTGGCCGCCAGGCCGGCCGCGCGCCTGAAGACCTGGGACAGGACCAAGCTGCCACGGCCGTTCGGCAGGGGCGCCATCATCTGGGACGGCCCCTATCGCTGTCCCAAGGACGCCACCGACGAGGACATGGAGCGGCTGAGCCGGGACTGGGGGGCCGCCCTCACCGCCGCCTGCGCCCGCGCCGAAGCCGTTATCGCATGAACTCCCTCGCCTTGACCGCCTATTGCGTGGCCACGGCGGCGCTGGAACCCTTGGCTCCCCTGCTGCTGAAGCGGCGCGCGGCGCGGGGCAAGGAAGACCCCGACCGGCTGCACGAGCGCCTGGGCCACCCCGCCATCCCCCGCCCGGCCGGCGACCTGGTCTGGCTGCACGGCGCCAGCGTCGGCGAGAGCCTGTCGCTGCTGCCGCTGATCGACGCCCTCGCCCGCCAGCGTCCGCAGCTGACCCTGCTGGTGACCTCCGGCACCGTCACCTCCGCCGAACTGCTCGGCCGCCGCCTGCCGCCGGGCGCGATCCACCAGTATGCGCCGATCGACGCCCCCGGCGCCGCCCGCCGCTTCCTGGCGCACTGGCGGCCCGCCGCCGCGGTGTTCGTGGAAAGCGAGCTGTGGCCCAACCTGCTGCTGCAGGCCAAGGCCGGAGGCGCGGCGCTGGCGCTGCTGGGCGCCCGGGTCTCGCAAGCCTCGGCCCGGGGCTGGCGGCGCGCGCCGAACGCCGCCCGCGCCATGTTCGGGGGCTTCGACCTGATCCTGGCCCAGGACGGCGCCAGTCGCGCCCGGTTCGAGGCCCTGGGCGCCCGCGTCGATGGCGAACTGGATCTGAAGCAGGCCGCCGCGCCGCTGCCCTGCGACGAGGCCGAGTTGGAGGCGCTGAAGCTGCGCATCGGCTCGCGTCCCGCGCTGCTGGGCGCCAGCACCCATCCAGGCGAGGACGAACTGATCGCCCGCGCCTATCTGGCCGTCACCGCGCCCTCTCCCCTGCTGATCGTCGTCCCGCGCCATCCGGCGCGCGGCGACGCCATCGCCCAGACCCTGCGCGGCCAGGGCCTGACCCTGGCCCGCCGCTCGCTCGGCGAGCCCCTGACCGCCGAGACCCAGGTCTATCTGGCCGACACTCTGGGCGAGCTCGGCCTGTTCTTCCGCCTGGCCCAGGCCGTGGTCATGGGAGGCAGCCTGACCGGCGGCGTCGGGGGCCACAATCCGTTGGAGCCGGCTCGGCTCGGCCTGCCGGTGATCACCGGGGCCGACGTCGCCAACTTCCGCGAGACCTATGCCGGCCTGCTCGCCGCCCACGCCGCCCTGATGGCGCCCGACCAGGCGGCCCTGGACGCGGCCGTCCTGGACCTGATGACCCATCCCGAGCGGGCGATTCAGATCGGCCTGCGCGGCAAGGCCCACGCCGAGCGGGGCGGCGAGACGCTGGTCGCCGCCCTGGCCGCCCTGGCGCCTCTGCTGCCGGGCGCGGTGGCATGAAGCTGGGCACCCCCCGCTGGTGGTATGTGCGCTCGGGCGCTCCCGCGCCGATGCTGCGCGCCCTGCTCACCCCTGTCTCCTGGGCCTGGGCGGCGGTCGGCGCGCGGCGGATGGCCGGGGCGCCAGGCTTCGACCCCGGCGTGCCGGTGATCTGCATCGGCAACCTGACCATGGGCGGCGCGGGCAAGACGCCGGTCGCCCGCGAAATCCTCGCCCGGCTGCGCGCGCGCGGCCTGGACGCCCACGGCCTGTCGCGCGGCTACGGCGGCCGCGAGGCCGGGCCGCTCAAAGTCGATCCCGCGGTCCACACCGCGGCCGATATCGGCGACGAGCCGCTGATGCTGGCCGGCGACGGCCCCTTCTGGATCGCCCGCGACCGCGCCGCGGGGGCAGAAGCCGCCGCCGACGCCGGGGCCCAGGTGATCGTGCTGGACGACGGCCACCAGAACCCCGGCCTGAAGAAGACCCTGTCGCTGGTCGTGGTCGATGGCGAGACCCGCAACGACGAATGGCCGTTCGGCGACGGCGCGGTGTTTCCCGCCGGCCCGATGCGCGAGCCCCTGGCCGCCGGCCTGGCCCGCGCCGACGCTGTGGTGCTGATGCTGCCCGCCGACCTGGCCGAACCCGATCCCGAGCTTCTGGCGGTGCTCGCCGGCAAGCCGGTGCTGATCGCCCGCCTGCAGGCCGCCGCCCCGCCGCCCGCCGGCCCGCAGGTCGCCTTCGCCGGCGTCGGCAAGCCGTGGAAGGTGGAGCGCGCGCTGAAGGCCGCCGGCTGCGACCTGGTCGACTTCGCCAGCTTCCCCGACCACGCGGGCTACAGCGAAGCCACGCTGAAGTTCCTCGAAGATCGGGCGCGCCTGTTCGGGGCGGGCCTGCTCACGACAGAGAAGGATTGGGCGCGCCTGACGCCGGTATGGCGGGCCAAGGTCCGGGCCTGGCCGGTGCGGGCGGTGTTCGAAAACCCGGCGGCGCTGGATGCGATCCTCTCGCGGGCGCCTATCTAAGGCCCAGCCTGCGCCTGTCCGAGGAGTCCGCCAATGACCACCCGTTCGATCAAGGTTCCCGGCCCCGACCACCC
>JAQGII010000006.1 GCA_028291305.1 Caulobacteraceae bacterium | reverse complement strand
TGGTGGTGGATCGGGGCCATCAGGAAGATGCGCTTGCCGCCGGTAGCCTTGTAGTAGCCGACCTGGATCATCACCGAGAGGGCCTCGATCACGAACAGGCCGCCGACGATGCCCAGCACGATCTCGTGCTTGGCGGCCACGGCCATGGTCCCGAGCGCGCCGCCCAGGGCCAGGGAGCCGGTGTCGCCCATGAAGATCTTGGCGGGGGGCGCGTTGTACCAGAGGAAGCCCAGGCCGGCCCCGATCATGGCCCCGCAGAAGGGCGCCAGCTCGCCGACGCCGGGTACGAAATGGACCTGCAGGTACTGGGCGAAGACGAAGTTGCCGACGACGTAGGCGATCACCCCGAAGGCGGCGGAGGCGATCATCACCGGCACGATGGCCAGGCCGTCCAGGCCGTCGGTCAGGTTCACCGCATTGGAGAAGCCGGCGATCGTGATGGCGCCGAAGGCGATGTAGAACCAGCCGAGGTTGACCAGCAGGTTCTTGAACACGGGGAAGGCGACGGACGTCGACAGCGCCGGGGGCTCGCCGGGCGGGCGGACGCCGTAACGCATCATCACGGCGACGGCGACGCCGGCGATGAGGAACTGGATGATCAGCTTGACCTGGCTGGAGACCCCCGCCGTGGTCTGCTTGGTCACCTTGGCGTAGTCGTCGAGGAAGCCCAGCACCCCGAAGCCGAGGGTCACCAGCAGCACGACCCAGACATAGAAGTTCTCCAGGTCGGCCCACAGCAGGGTGCCGACCACCAGGCCGGCCAGGATCATGAAGCCGCCCATGGTGGGCGTGCCGGCCTTTTCGATGATGTGCCGCTCGATGCCGTCCTTGCGGATCGGCTGGCCGCGCCCCTGCTTGGCGCGCATCCAGTCGATGAAGCGCGAGCCCATCAGCCCGATCACGACCTGGGCGGTGACCAGCGCCATGCCGGTGCGGAAGGTCAGGTACTTCACCAGGTTGAGGAAGGGCACGTAGTGCACCATCCCCGAGTGGTCGCCGGTCGCGAAATAGCTGTAGAGCAGGTAGAACATCAGCCGTGCGCCCCTGGAGTCCCGGCGCGATCGAGCGCGGCCAGGGCCGCCGCCACGGCCGATGCCTTCGATCCGTTGGACCCCTTCACCATCACCACGTCGCCGGGCTCTATGGCCTGTACGACCTGCGGCCCCAAAGCAGCCGCGTTCTGGGCGTAGCCGCCCCGGCGAGTCGGAGGAAGGGCGTCCCAGAGGAATTTCATCAACGGCCCGGCGCAGAACACCAGGTCGATTCCGGCCTCCACGACCATGTCCGCCCCCTGGGCGTGGAAGCGTTCGGTGTCCGGTCCCAGCTCCAGCATGTCGGTCAGGACCGCGATCCTGCGTCCCTTGGCCGCGTGGGCGCCGAGCGTCCGCAGCGCCGCCTGCAGCGACACCGGATTGGCGTTGTAGCTGTCGTCGATCAGGACAAAGGCGCCGGCCGGCGTCGTGACCGTGCGCTCGGCCCCCCGCCCGACCAGGGGCGCGAACGCCGCCAGGGCGGCCAGGGCGGTGTCGAGATCGACCTCCAGCGCCTCCAGCATCAGCAGCACCGCCAGGCTGTTCAGGCCCCAGTGGGCGCCGGTCTGGCGGATGGGGAAGCTCAGGGCGCGGCCGTGCAGCCGGGCCGAGACCTCGGCGCCGCCCTCGATGGCGCGCAGGCCGGTCAGCCGGGCGTCGCAATCCTCGGCCGAACCGAAGGTGACCACCCTGGCCCCCGCGGCGGCGGCCTCGTCGTTGAGCAGCCCGAACCAGCGGTTGTCGGCGTTGAGGATGGCCGCGCCGCCGGGTTCGATGCCGGCGAAGATCTCGGCCTTGGCCCGCGCCACGCCGGCCTCGCCGTCGGGAAAGTTCTCGGTGTGCACCGGCCCGACCATGGACACCGCCGCCGCGTGCGGGCGCACCATGCGCGCCAGGGGCCGGATCTCGTCGGCGTGGTTCATGCCGATCTCGAAGATCGCCCGCCGCGCGCCGCGCGGCATCCGCGCCAGGGTCAGGGGCACGCCGATGTGGTTGTTGTAGGACTTGACCGAGCCGTGCGCCGGGCCGGCCATCTCCAGCCCCAGCTTGATGGCCTGGGTCAGGCTGGTCTTGCCGACCGAGCCGGTCACCGCGCCGCGCCGCGCCTCGGGCGCCCGCAGCCGGGCCGCCTCGCCCATCGCTTCCAGCGCGACCAGGGTGTCGCCCGCCACGATGCGCGAGCCCGGGCCGGGCCTGGAGGCCAGCACGCCCGCCGCGCCCTTGGCCAGGGCCCCGTCGATGAAGTCGTGGCCGTCGCGTTCGCCGGCCAGGGCCACGAACAGGTCGCCGGGCTCGACCGAGCGGCTGTCGATGGACACGCCCGTGCAGGCGAACGCCGCGCCCTCAAGCCGTCCGCCCGTCGCCGCCTCGATCTCCGGTGAGGTCCACAGCGGCGCGCAATCAGCCATGTCGGACCCCAAGGGCCGCGGCGACCTCGGCGATGTCGTCGAAGGGGTGGGTGACGCCGCCGACGATCTGGCCCTGCTCGTGGCCCTTGCCGGCCACCACCAGCACGTCGCCGTCGCGCAGCTGCGCCACCGCCGCGTTGATGGCCTCGCGCCGGTCGCCGATCTCCAGGGCGCCGGGGGCGGCGGCGAGGATGGCGGCGCGGATCGCGGCGGGCTCTTCGCCGCGCGGATTGTCGTCGGTCACCAGGACCAGGTCGGCCAGTTGCGCCGCCGCCGCGCCCATCAGCGGGCGCTTGGTGCGGTCGCGGTCGCCGCCGGCGCCGAACACCACCATCAGCCGGCCGCTGACATGGGGCCGCAGGGCGTTGAGCACCGTCTCCAGGCCGTCCGGCGTATGGGCGTAGTCGACATAGGCCTCGCCGCCGCGAGGGCCCGCGCCGATGCGTTGCAGGCGGCCGGGGGCGCCCTCGATATGCTCCAGCGCCGCCAGCACCTCGCCGGCGTCCTCGCCCGCCGCGATGCACAGCCCCGCCGCCACCAGGGCGTTGGACGCCTGGTAGGCGCCGGCCAGGGGCAGCAGGGTGTGGAAGGTCTCGCCCGCCGACCGGATGGTCAGGCGCTGGCCGTGGGCCGTGGGGACGCGCTCGATCAGCTTCAGCGCCTGGCCCTTCTCGCCCACCGACATGATGCTGTGCCCGGCCATCACCGAGGCCGAGGCGAAGGCGCCGTAGGCGTCGGAGTCGGCGTTCAGCACCGCCGCCCCGCCGCGCGGCAGCAGGGTCTCGAACAGGCGCAGCTTGGAGGCGCGATAGGCGCCCATGGTGCCGTGGTAGTCCAGGTGGTCCTGGCTCAGGTTGAGGAAGCCGGCGGCGGTCAGGCGCACGGCGTCCAGCCGGCGCTGGTCGATGCCGTGCGAGGACGCCTCCATCGCCAGATGGGTGACGCCGCGCTGGGCCAGGTCGGCCAGGTTGGCGGCGAGGTCGGCGGCGTCGGGGGTGGTCAGGCCCGGCGGGGTCAGCTGGTCGCCGCCCGCCAGTGGGCTGAGCGAGACGCCCAGGGTGCCCATGCTGGCGGCCTTGTGGCCGAGGCGGTCGAAGATCTGGCGGCAGTAGGCGGCGACCGAGGTCTTGCCGTTGGTCCCGGTGACGGCGACGCAGGTGCGCGGCTGGGCGGCGTAGAAGGCGCCGGCGGCCAGGGCGTAGGCGCGGCGCACGTCCCAGGCGTGGGCCACCGGCACCGGCAGCTCGGGCATGGCCTCGGGCGCCAGCACGGCGGCGGCGCCGGCCTGCAGCGCCGTGGGGATGAAGGAGCGGCCGTCGATCTTGGAGCCCGGCAGGGCGGCGAACAGATAGCCCGGCTTCACCTTGCGGCTGTCGGCGGTGACGCCGCGGATCTCCGGATCGACCGCCAGGTCGCTGCGCAGGATGTCGGAAAGGCGCGCGCTCATTGTCCGGTCTCGTCGATGGCGGCCGAGCCTTCGTCGCCCGAGGGCTTGGCGGCGGCGGCGACCGTGGTGGGGGCGGCCAGCGCCGGAGAGGTGCGCCTGACGCCGACGAAGGGTGCGATGCGGTCGATCACCCGCCCCGCGGCCGGGGCGGCGTTCCAGCCGGCGGTGGCGAAACCGTAGGTCTCCGGCAGGCGTTTGGGATCCTTGAGCATGATCAGGACGAAATAACGTTCCGCGTCGAGCGGGCCTTCGGTGGGGAAGACCGCGGCGAAGGAGGCCAGCACCCGGTCCTTGGAATATTTGCCGCCGATCACCAGCTGCGCCGTGCCGGTCTTGCCGCCGACGCTGAGGCCGGGCGCGTCGGCCTTGCCGCCGGAGCCTTCCTTGGCGGTGACGTTCAGGCGCATCAGGTCGAGCATCTTGCGCGAGGTGTCCTCGGACACGATCCGCACGCCCTTGGGCCGCTGGCCGGGATCGACCTTCTTCAGGGTCAGGGGCACCAGCTCCCCGCCGTTGAGGATGCCGCCCATGCCCTGGGCCAGGTTCAGCGGACTGACCGAGATCGACTGGCCGAACGAGGTGGAGGCGACGGTGCCCTCGTTCCAGGTCCTGGGCAGCAGCGGCCGGGCGGCTTCGTTCAGCTCGATCTTGGCCGGGGCGAACAGGCCGAAGGCCTTGAAATACCTGGTCAGGGTCGGGGCGCCGGCCTGCAGCGCCATCTTGGCGGTGCCGATGTTGGAGGAGTGGATGAACACCTCCGGCAGGGTGATGGCCCCGTGCACCGCGTGGAAGTCGTGGATGGTGCGCTTGCCGATCTGCAGGCTCTCGACGTTGTAGGTCGAGTTCAGGGTGGCGGCGCCGGAGTCCAGGGCCATGGCCATGGAGAAGACCTTGAACACCGAGCCGGGCTCGTAGACCGAGGCGGCGGCGCGATCGACCATGTTGTAGGCGGGCGAGGCGCCCGGGGCGTTGGGATCGTAGGTGGGCCAGCTGGACAGGGCCAGGACTTCGCCGGTGTGGATGTTGGTGACGATGCCCACCGCATCCTGCACGCCGAACTTGACGGCGGTCTTTTCCAGCTCGTCCTCCAGGGCCGCCTGCACGCGCAGGTCGAGGGAGGTGGCGAAGCCCGTCCCCTGCCCCGCCTGCTTGCGGATCTGGTCGTCGAAGGCCATCTCCATGCCCGCCAGGCCGGCGCCGCCCTTGTCGGTGAAGCCGATCACGTGCGAGCCCGACAGGCCCAGCGGATAGACCCGGCGCTCTTCCTCCTCGAAGCTGACGCCCGGCAGGCCCATGTCCTGCAGCCTGGCCTTCTCGTCGGGGGTCAGGCCGCCCAGCAGATATTCGCGGCGATCCGAACGCAGCGCCTTGTCCAGGCGCGCGGGCTGCAGGCCCGGCAGGGCCGCGCCCAGCACGCGCTGGGTCTCGGCGGTGTCCCAGATCTCGCGCGGATCGATGTAGACGCCGTAGTGGGTCAGGTCGACGGCCAGCAGCTGGCCGTTGCGGTCGGTGAGGTCGGCCCGCGCCACGCCGACGGCCGGCGTATAGCCGTTGCCGCGTCCCGCGCCGGAAAAGAGGGCGCTGTGGGTCGCCCCGAGGGCCAGGCAGCCGAACGCCGTGCCGAACAGCACCAGCAGGATGAAGATGCGGATGCGGGTGTCGTCCTGGGCTTCGGCCTTGGCCTTCTTGAAGGCGGTTTCCAGCGCCCAGACGATCCTGCCGAGACCCCGCCCGCCGAGGGCGTAGCCGCCCAGTTCGGTTTCGCTCATTGCGGCGCCCCCGTCCTGCCGGGGCCGGCGGCGGCGATCACCACTTGCGCGGGCGCAGGATGCGGGCCCTTGCCGGGGATCGTCGCCGCGCGGGAGATTTCCGCCAGCTGATCGACCTCGCCCTCATGCTTGGCGGCGGTGGGGCCGAGGCCGGCGGCGGCCGACAGGCGCTCCAGCCGCTCGGGCTGTTCCAGGTGGGCCACTTCGGCCTGCAGCAGGCGCAGCCGGCGCTGCTCGTCGCCGATCTGGGTTTCCACGGCGGTGATGTCGGTGCGTTCGCGCCCGGCGCGGGCCTTGGCCAGGTAGTTGCCCA
>JAQGII010000005.1 GCA_028291305.1 Caulobacteraceae bacterium | reverse complement strand
CACTCGCACGGCCGCGCCCAGGGGAACGCCGCGCCCCGCGCCCGGTGCGGCGCGCTCGCCCGCCGGACCGCCGCCGTTGCGCGCAGGGTGGTCCTCAGGCCGGGCTCGTCGTTGGGATGGATGATCGGTCACGGCGCAGGCTCCCGGTCCCGCCGAGGCGGGTGAAGGAGCGGGTCTTGGACGGCGAACCGCCTGGACCGGGCGCCCGCGTTGGCCCGATGCCCCGAGACTAGCGACCTGTGCGATCCTTGGCCAGTATTCCAAAAAGGAGAAGGCCCGCCGGGGTTACCCGGCGGGCCATCATGGTGGAGCTAAGCGGAGTCGAACCGCTGACCTCTTGAATGCCATTCAAGCGCTCTACCAACTGAGCTATAGCCCCAAGGTCGTTAGGGAGGCCTAGCCGGACCCGAGGGGTCCCGCGAGGCGGCGGAACCTATGCCGAATGATCGGAGCGATCAAGCGGCTTTCCACCGTGTTTTTGCGGGTCTTTTCAGAGCCGCTCCGCCGAGGCGGACGAAGGCCTCAGCCCTCGTCCTCGCCCGGGATTTCGATCTCGTCCTCGACGAAGTCTTCGTCCTCGTCCTCGAGGAAGGGCACCGCGTCGTCGGCGTCCTCCTCGACGTCTTCCTCGGCGAAATCCACGCCCAGGTCGGCGTCGGGCGCGGCGGGCGCGGCCTCCGGATCGACGTCGTCGTCGGTGTCCACCGGATCGGCCTCGACGGCTTCGTCGATTTCCGGGGTCTCGTCGGGTTCGTCCTCGAAGCCTTCGACGTCGGGATCGACCGGCTTCACCGGCTTCTCGTCGTCGGCCTCGTAGTTGGCCGGGACGGCGGTGCGGGCGCGGATGCGGCGGTTGCGGACGGCCTCTTCCGGGTCGAACGACGTGGCGCACTTGGGGCACACGGCGGGGCGCCGGCTCAGGTCATAGAACTTGGCCTGGCAATTGGGGCAAATCTGCTTGGCGCCGAGTTCGGGATTGGCCAACGGATCGGACCTCTGGGATGTGTGCGGAAGCGGCGGCTCACTTGCCACGCACAGGGGCCGCTGTCAAAAGCAAAGCCCTTCAAATGAAAGGCTCTCCTTGTAATGAGCGCGGCCACGCTGACGGCGCGCCCCTCCGGCCCCCTTACGGGCCGCGTCCGGGCTCCCGGCGACAAGTCGATTTCCCACCGCGCCCTGATCCTCGGCGCCCTGGCCACCGGCAAGACCCGCATCGACGGCCTGCTGGAGAGCGACGACGTCCTGGCCACCGCCTCGGCGGTGGCGGCGTTCGACGCCGACGTGCAGCGCGACAACGACGGCCGCTGGACCGTCACCGGCAAGGGCGGGTTCGACCAGCCGATCGAGATCATCGACTGCGGCAACTCGGGCACCGGCGTGCGCCTGCTGATGGGCGCGGCGGCGGGCTTCCCGATCAGCGTGCAGTTCAGCGGCGACGCGTCCCTGCAGGGACGCCCGATGGGCCGGGTGCTGACCCCCCTGGGCGAGATGGGAGCGCGCTGGACCGCCGAGCACGAGGGGCGCCTGCCCCTGACCCTGGAAGGGGGCGGGCTGAAGGGCATCTCCTACCGCCTGCCGGTGCCCTCGGCCCAGGTCAAGTCGGCGGTGCTGCTGGCGGGGGTCAACGCCCGGGGGACGGTCGAGGTGATCGAGCCGGAGGCGACGCGGGACCACACCGAGCGGATGCTGAGCGCCTTCGGGGCGGTCCTGGAGATCACGCCGGAGGGGCCGGATGCTTCGGGAAGGATGGGCCGCCGCATCCGCATGGCCGGCGGGCAACGGCTGACCGGGACCGATGTGCGCGTGCCGGGCGATCCGTCCTCGGCCGCCTTCCCCATCGTCGCCGCCCTGGTCACGCCGGGCTCGCAGGTGACGGTCGAGGGGGTGCTGCTCAATCCCCTGCGCGCGGGCCTGTTCGAGACCCTGCGCGAGATGGGCGCGGACCTGACCATCGACAACGCCCGCGAGGAGAGCGGCGAGCCGGTCGGCGACCTGACCGCCCGCTACGGCCGGCTCAGGGGCGTGGACGTGCCGCCGGAGCGGGCGCCCTCGATGATCGACGAATATCCGATCCTGGCAGTGGCCGCGGCGTTCGCCGAGGGCGTCACCGCCATGCGCGGCATCGGCGAGATGCGGGTCAAGGAAAGCGACCGCATCGCCCTGATGGCGGCCGGCCTGCAGGCCTGCGGCGTGCAGGCGACCGAAGAGCCCGACGCCCTGATCGTCACCGGCTCCAGGACCGTGCCCGGCGGCGGCGTGGTGCGCACCCACGGCGACCACCGCATCGCCATGGCCCATCTGGTGCTGGGGCTGGGCGCGCAGACGCCGGTGACCGTGGACGAGCCCGGCATGATCGCCACCAGCTTCCCGACGTTCCAGGCGCTGATGGCGGGGCTGGGCGCGGAGATCCTCGAGGCATGAGGATCATCCACCAGCTCCCTTCCCCCTCGATGGGGGAAGGGACGGGGATGAGGGTGCGTGCGCCGCGTCCTCCGCGGAGGACGAACGAGGCGCATCGCCTCTCTTGCCTGCTTTTCACGGTGGTGCGCTCACCCCCACCCTTCCCCCATCGAGGGGGAGGGATGTTTTATTTGAAGGCCGCGCGATGAGGAACTTTGTCATCGCCGTGGACGGGCCGGCCGCCTCGGGCAAAGGGACTGTGGCGCAGGGGCTCGCCGTGCATTTCGGCCTGCCCTTGCTGGACACGGGTCTGCTCTACCGGGCCGTGGGCGTCCTCGCCCAGCGCCGGACGGGCGCGGTCGATGAAGCCTCCGCCACCGCCGCGGCCCGCGCGCTCGATCCGCGGGTGCTGGACGATCCGGAGCTGCGCGCCCGCGCGGCGGGGGAGCTGGCCAGCCAGTCGGCGGTGTTCCCCGGGGTGCGCGCCGCCCTGCTCGACTTCCAGCGCGCCTTCGCGGCCCAGGCCGGCGGCGCCGTGCTGGACGGGCGCGACATC
>JAQGII010000512.1 GCA_028291305.1 Caulobacteraceae bacterium | reverse complement strand
TGACGCCAATATCTGGATGTTGTTTATTGACGCCGACACTTCGAGACTTGCGGCGCCGCCTCGGGAACCTGGCCTAGGGTTGGCGCGCGGATGAAATCCTCGGGCATCCGCTGGACGGTCGCGATCGTCACATTGCTGGCGCTGGCCGGCGGGAGCGCGATGGCGCGCAGGGTGTATCTGGACGCCGCGCTGCTGCGCGCGCCGCCGGACGCCATTCCCGGCCGGCGCGACCTGATCCGATACGCCCAGGGCGTCGCCGAGCCCGTCTATCGAAGCCATTGCGCAAGCTGTCACGGCGCCGACCTGCGCGGAGACCCCGTCCGCGGCGCGCCCAACCTCGCCGACAGCGACTGGCTCTACGGCGGGGGCTCCATCTCGCAGATCCAGCAGACGATCACCTACGGCATCCGCTCCGGCAACCCCAAGGGGCGCAGCCTGGCGTCCATGCCTGCGTTCGCCCATCCGGGCAGCGAGGGGCGCGAAAAGGTCAATCCCCTGACCCCCGGCGAGATCGACGACCTGGTGGAGTTCCTGTTCTCGGTGGAGAACCGACCCGCCGACTCCGCCGCCGCCGCGCGCGGCGCCCTGCTCTATTCCGACAAGGGCGTCTGCTACGACTGCCACAGTCGCGACGCCCAGGGCGACCAGGCCATCGGCGCGCCGAACCTCGGCGACTCGGTCTGGCTCTACGGCGACGGCTCGCGCCGGGCCGTGTTCAATTCCATCGCGCAGGGACGCGCCGGCGCCTGCCCGGCGTGGGGGCAGCGCTTCGGCCCGGCCCTGCTGCGCGCGGTCGCGGTGTTCATCTACGCCAAGTCCCACCCGCTCCCTGCGACCTGATCCGATCATGCTGAAGCCCGCGCAAGACCGCCCTCCCAAATCAGACGGCCTCTTCGACCTGTCCCGGCTCAACCTGAAGCGATCCTTCGTCCTGGCCGGCGCCGGGGCGCTGACCGGCTTGATCCTCGCCGGTTTCAGCCTGTTCACGGCCAAGGGCACCGCCATCCACCTCCTGCCGCCCGAGGACGTGGCCCTGGTCGACAACCAGCCGGTCCTGATGAGCGACTTCATCGCCCAGGTCGAGGCGAGCTACGGCATCCCCTTCGCCCAGGCCACCGACGCCCAGAAGCTGAAGACGCTCAACGACATGATCCGCGAGGAGCTGTATGTGCAGCGCGGCCTGGAGCTGGGCATGCCCAGCTCCGACCCCGACACGCGCAACGCCCTGGTCGCGGCCGTCGAGCAGCAGGTGGTCGCCGACGTGACCAGCGAAAACCCCACCGACGCCCAGTTGAAGGCCTATTTCGAGCGCCATCGCGATCGCTACGCGGACGAGGGGACCATCACGGTCACCGATCTGGCGGCCACCGGGCCCGGCGCCCTCGGCCGCGCGCGCGCCGCCGCCGCCGACATCGCCGCCGGGGTCCCGCCCGCCGAGGCCGCCGCCCGCCACGGCTTGAAGGACAGCGGCAAGACCAGCGGCAAGGAGTTCTATTTCGCCGCGCGCCTGCATCTGGGCGAGGCCCTGTTCGACGTCGCGCGGCGCCTTGCCGCCGGACGGGTGTCCTCGCCGATTGCCGGCCCGGACGGGGCGCACCTGCTGGCTGTCGCGCAGAACAAGCCGCCGACGCCGATGAGCTTCGCCGAAGCCCAGCCCAAGGTGTTCGCCGACTACAAGTCCGAAGCCGAGGCCCGCCTGCAGGCCGGGGACGAGAAATACCTGCGCGGCAAGGCCGACATCATCGTCGACAGGGTCTACCGCCGATGAACCGCCAACCCGGCGCCGGCGTGTGGCGAGCCTTGCTGGCGCTGGCCACCTGCCTGACGATGACCGCGCCCGCCGCGGCCCACACCAAGAGCGAGACCCACTCGTCCTGGCAGGTGACCGGCGGGACGGTGCGCCTGACCTTCACCGCGCCGGAGCAGGAGATCAAACGCCTGGGCACAGGCGGGCCGGTCAGCGACCAGCGGGCCGGCAACTACCTCGCCGCGCACGTGGCCGCGCTCAGCCAGGGCAAGGCCTGCCGCCGAACCGAGGACGCCACCCCCACCACCGCCCAGACGGGCTTCCGCCGCTTCGAGTTCGCCTTCCAGTGCCCGCCAGGCGCACCGATCGAACTGCATTCCTCGGCCTTCTTCGACCTCGTGCCGACCCACGTGAACTTCGCCCAGGTGCAGACCGAAAAGGGCGACTTCATCGAGCAGTTGCTGACCAAGGACCAGCAGACCCTCGACCTGTCGGGCGGACGCGCCAACGAGCTGCAGAACGCCAGCTTCTTCGAATATGTGCGGCTGGGCGTCATGCACATCTTTACCGGGGTGGACCACATGTCCTTCCTGGTGGGCCTGGTGCTGATCTCGCGCCGGCTGAAGGATCTGCTGTTCGTCGTCACCGGCTTCACCATCGGCCACTCCCTGACCCTGGCCCTTGCGGTGACGGGCCTGGTGCGGCCACACGGCGAATACATCGACGCCCTGGTGGCCCTGACCATCGCCCTGATCGGCGCCGAGAACCTGGCGGTCGCGACCCGCAGGCCGGCGGCGGTGGCTATCGCCCTGGGCGGCCTGCTGCTGGTCATGGCCGTGCTCAAGCTGTTCGGGCTGGGCGGCCTGCCCGCGCTGCTGCTGCTGGGCGCGGGCCTGTTCAGCGCCAACTACCTGATGATCTCCGGCCATCTGCGCGACGCCGGCCGCCTGCGCCTGGTGGTGACGCTGGTGTTCGGCCTGATCCACGGCTTCGGCTTCGCCTCGGACCTGCTCGAGATGCGGCTGCCGGTCGGCCGCCTCGCCGAGCTGCTGGTCGGTTTCAACATCGGGGTCGAGATCGGCCAGGTGACCCTGGTGCTGAGCCTGCTCGGCATCACCGCCCTGCTGGTCAAGGCCAGGGCCGCTCCGCCGCGCCCCGTCGTCGTCGACCTCGCCTGCGCCTATCTCCTGGGCCTCGGCGTCTTCTGGTTCGTGACGCGCAGCTACGCCTAGGCGATCCTCAGGGCATCGCGCAGGTGAAGCTCGAAGCCGCGTTCGGGTCGCCCGCGCCGGCATATCTGGGATAGGCGGGATATTCGCACAGCGGCCGACCGCGCCCCGCCGTGGCCTTGGCGGTGTCGACCGCCACCTGCGGCCCCGGATCGACGCCCCGATCGACCCACGCGTCCAGCGCGCCCAGGGAATCCCAGCCGACCTGGAAGGCGCCGTCGCCGTGGCCGAAGCCCGGCGCCACATAGAAGCGCACAAACCGGTGCAGGCCGGCCTCTCCGAAGCGGCCCTTCAGCTGCTCGTAGTAGGCGATGGTGTTGTAGGGCGTCACCGCCATGTCCACCGTCCCGTGCATCAGCAGCAGCTTGCCGCCCCGCTTCTGGAAGGCGGAGATGTCGGGGTCGCTGGCGTCCATCCGCCGCGACAGAGCCTGCAGCTGCGCGGCGTGGGCGGCCGGGTCGAAGGCCAGGGTGTCATAGGCGACGTCGCGCACCACCATGTGGCGCACCATCTGGTCGCCCATCATGTGCAGGAAGGAGTCGTTGGCGCCGGGCGGCCGCGGCTTGGCGGCGGTCCTGCCGAAGGGGGTGAAGCGCGCGCCCATCGATGCGCCCTCCAGCACCGGCCACTGGCCGAAGCGGTCGACGCCGCCGGCGAGCCTGACCCGCAGCGGCATGGGCGCGCCCAGGGTCCGCAGCGCCTGGACCTGGGCGTCGGACAGACAGTCCGGTCCCGTATCCGCGCCGTTCGCGCAACGCAGGGCGGCCGGATCGAAGGCCTTGTCGCAGGCGCGCACATTGCCGATCAGGCCGTCCTTCAGGCCGTCCAGGGCATCGCACGCCGCCAGCACCTTGCCGGACACCAGCGCGACCTTGTCCGGCGACAGCCAGGCTCCCGGCCGGTTGTAGACCGCCTGGCCCACCAGCACGCCGTCGGTCTGCAGGGCGACGAAGTCGTAGACCGGATGGATGGCGACGACCCCGTCGTAGTCCTGCGGCCAGCGCTGCACGACGATGAAGCCCTCGTGGCCGCCCTGGGAATTGCCCTGGAAATAGGTGCGCCGGGGCGCCGCGCCATAGGCGCGCCGGATCAGGGCCAGGGCCACGTCGTGCGTCTTTTTCAGCTGGTCGCCGGCAAAGTTCTGCAGGGCTTCGGCGTTGGCGGCGAAGGCCGCGGCGTCCTCGCCGGGCGGGGTGACGTGTCCGGAATCGCTGCCGAAGGTGGCGTAGCCCTGCCTGAGCGGCGAGGGCTTGTTCGGCGCGGGAAACCGCGCGGCCTCGGCGTTGACCAGGACGCCGTCATAGCCGCCGCCGCCGATCTGCAGCGCCTTGCGGTTCCAGTCCGCCGGCAGGTTGACCTGGAAGCGGATGTCCGGCGCCGCCGGGTCCACCGGACGGATCACGCCGAGGACCTTGCAGAAGCGGCCGTTGACCGGATCCTCGGTCAGGCTGGCCCCCGTCGCCGCCGCGCCCCTGGTGGGCAGGCCGATGGCAGATGCCGCGACCTTGGCCTCGGCCAGGGCCGCGCAGCCGGCGGCGTCGACCGCCGCATGGGCCGCAGCGGGCAGGGCCAGCGGCGCGAGGAGCAGAAGAGCAAGGCGCAGGGGCGACAGTCGGCGCGGCATCATCGATCCTCCCAGGTCGCGGCCTGCGCCGCTTACCTGCAGCAAAGCGCACCCGCGGCCGTCCGTCCTGCACAAACCGAGCGGCCGGGCGGGCGCCGGTTTCGTGCATAAGATCGACGGCATCGTGCAGGACCTCCGGTCGCAATTGCATCCTGTCTAGGCCCTGGCGGAATGCGAAGGGGGGCCGATGTTCCACGCGATCCAGGTCTGGTTTGCGGCGACGCCGCCGGCGGCCATCGTACGCGATGTGGTGTGGTTCAAGGCGCTGCTGGAATCCGCCCACATCCTGGCCGACGGCCTGGTCCTGTTTTCGGTCGGGATGATCTGCGTCCGGGTCGCCCGGGCCTCGTCTCCGGACGCGGCGGCCGAAGCGGCTCGCCGGTTCGCGCCGTGGGTGTGGGGCGCGCTGGCCGTGGCGGTCAGCACCGGCCTCGTCCTGCTGACCGGCGCCGGCCGCCGCGGCCTGGACAACCCGATGTTCCAGATCAAGCTGGCCGCCCTGCTCAGCGCGGCCCTGGTCACCGGCGGCCTGCAGCTGTCCCTGGCGCGCGACGCCGGCTTCTGGACCGTGAACCCCAGGCGGCGGGCGGCGGCGGCGATGCTCGGGCCGCTGTGCTTCCTGCTGTGGCTGGCGACGGTGTTCGCCGGCCGGCTGCTGGCCTATTCCACCGCCTTCTTCGAACCCCGGTACTGACATGGCCGGGTTCAATCCGTTCAGGCTCGTCGAACA
Source organism: Caulobacteraceae bacterium (assembly GCA_028291305.1). Lineage (GTDB taxonomy): Bacteria > Pseudomonadota > Alphaproteobacteria > Caulobacterales > Caulobacteraceae > BOG-938. The sequence goes on along the minus strand of JAQGII010000512.1, from coordinate 1,751 downwards.
GACCGGGGTAGCGGCCTGGGTGCGCGAGGACGCCCTCGCCTTCCCCGTGCTGGAAGCGGTGCATGTGTCGGCGGTCATGCTGGTGTTCGGCTCCATCTGCATGATGGACCTGCGCCTGCTGGGCGCCGCCTCCCTGTCACAGCCGGTCACGCGGCTGAGCGACGAAGTCCTGCCGTGGACCTGGACCGCCTTCGCCGTCGCGGTGGTCAGCGGGTCGCTGCTGATGAGCGGCCAGGCCGGGGCCTATGCCGTCAACGCCCAGTTCCAGCTGAAGATGGCGCTGATGCTGGCGGCGGGATGCAACATGGCGCTGTTCCATTTCGGCGTCTGGCGCGGGGTCGACGCCTGGGACCGCGCCGTCGCGCCGCCCGCCCGGGCCAAGCTGGCGGGCTTCCTGTCGCTGGCCCTCTGGATCGGTGTGATCGTCGCCGGCCGCTGGGTCGGCTGGACCTTCAGCGCCTCGCCCTTCTAGCCCGCTGGAAGACCCGCGGCGGCGCGCGTTCTTGCAGAAACCCAGCGCGGCTTTGTGCAGGACGCGCCTGCGCCCGCGGACTTTGATGGTCCTGTTCAGCGGCCCGCATCGAGGCGGCGACAGAGGAAACGGACCCATGCCCAGGAACCTTCGCGGCGCCCTCGCGGCCGGCGCCATCGCTCTGGCCGTCGCGATCCCGGCCGCCGGCTGGGCCCAGGCCCCGTCTCTGCGGGAAGGCGGCGGCAAGCTCTACTTCAGCACGACCGCGCCGACCTACAAGACCTCGTGGGAGCACTACCAGGCGCTCAAGGCCAAGGCCCACGGCGGGATCAAGAAGACCTTCGCCCAGCTGCCGGACTGGACCGGGCTGTGGGAGGGCGACCGCCGCCTCAAGGGCTGGGGCTACGCCTTCGACCTCGACGAGAACCCCGACGGGCCGCCCTCGGCTCCCCTCAACGCCGAGTACATGGCCAAGTTCAAGAAGAAGATGGAGGACTACAAAAAGGGCGTCGAGTGGGACAACCTGTCCTACTGCCTGCCGGCCGGCTTCCCCCGTTGGCTGACCGAGCCGCGCCCACGCGAGTTCATCGTGCGGCCCGAGCAGGTGTGGCTGTCCACCGAGCAGCAGAGCGAGATCCGCCGCATCTACACCGATGGCCGCAGCCACGTGCCCGACGACGAGGCCTATCCCTTGTGGGAGGGTGACTCGGTCGGCTTCTGGGACGGCGACACCCTGGTGGTGCACACCAACAACCTGAAGGACGGCCAGTACCAACGCCAGCAGCCGGACTACACCGACCAGGTCACCACCGTGGAGGAGCTCCGCCGCACGGGGCCCGACCGGATCGAGGACCGGATCACCGTCTATGATCCCGGCTCGCTCACCCGTCCCTGGACCACTGTCCACAGCTACCACCGCGTGACGAACCCGCCGACGCTGCGGGTCAACATGTGGTCGTGCAGCGAGAACAACAACGTCGTGAAGACCGCCGACGGGACCTCGACCTTCGTCCTGCCGGGCGAGCCTGGGTACAAGGATCCCAAGGCCCTGGCCAAGGCGCCGCAGCCATGAACCGTCTGATCGCAGTCCTATCGATAGCCCTGTCCGCCGGCCTCGCCGCCACGGACGCGCCGGCGCAGAATCTGGTCATCGCCAACGCCCGCATCGTCGTCGGCGACGGACAGGTGATCGAAAAGGGCGCCGTGGTCGTCAAGGACGGTCGCATCGCCTCGGTCGTCGCCGGCCGCGCCCCGGCGCCCGCCAAGGGCGCCAAGCTCA
>JAQGII010000485.1 GCA_028291305.1 Caulobacteraceae bacterium | reverse complement strand
AACTGATCGGCCGCGCCGCGCGGCTTGACGTCGAACACCTTGCCCGAATGGTCGTCGGCAGGGTTGGCCAGGACCTTGCTCTCGCCCTCCAGCTTGAAACCGGCGGCTTCCACCTCCTGTTTGACCGTGGCCGGCTCGATGCGGTGGTTGGTGCCGGTCTGGGTCGCGCCGGTTCCGGGGGCGGCCACATAGTCGACGATGATGTACTCGCCGCCCGGCTTGAGGCTGTCGAACACCGCCTTGTTGAACCTGGCCATGTCGACCGCGCCGAAACCGGGGTTGCGGTAGTCGTGGTAGTTGTCGGTCGACCAGATGACGTCGACCTTCTCCGGGGGCGACGGCGCGTCGCCCGGCTGGAACAGCACGCTGGTGTTGGGCAGGGCCGCGGCCAGGTCGTCGGAGGACTTCTGCATCCGCGCCTGGAAGCTGGCCGGGGTCATCAGATAGACGTGGCCCTTGGGGCCGACGATCTTGCTCAGCACGCGGGTGTAGTAGCCGCCGCCGGGAAACAGCTCGCCGACCTTCTGGCCTTCCTTGACGCCGGCGAAAGCCAGGGTCTCGGCCGGCTTGCGCTCCCCGTCGCGGGCGGTGTCGGCGGCGGGACGGCCGGGGTCGGCGACCGCCGCGGCAATGGCGGGGGACACCTGCTGCGCCATGGCGGGCAGGGCGGCCAGGGCGGCGGCGGCGAGGCCGGCGCCGGTCATCAGGGCGCAAACACGGGCAATCATAGGGGCTCCTCCAGGTCGTTCTTGATCTATCACCGGTACATTAGCCTGGGCCCTGAGTTCGGCAAGCCGCCGTGCTTGACCCGGCCGCCAGGCGCCGTATTGCAACCCCTCGCGGCCCTGGGCCGATGGTCCGGGTTATGGATGTGACGCAGGGATCCCACACGACGGAAACAGACGGCCTGCCGCCGCCCCAGCGCTACTGGTCCATCGCCGTGATCCTGGTGGGCATGGTCATGGCCGTGCTCGACTCGTCGATCGCCAACGTCGCCCTGCCGACCCTGGCGCGCCAGCTGAACACCACCGCCGCCGAATCCATCTGGGTCATCAACGCCTATCAGCTGGGCATGGTCATGCTGCTGCTGCCGCTGGCGGCCTGCGGAGAGACGCTGGGCTACCGCCGCGTCTACATGACCGGCATGACGGTCTTCACCCTGGCTTCGATCGTCTGCATCGTCGCGCCGTCGCTGCCCATCCTGGCCTTGGGGCGGGGGCTGCAGGGGATGGGCGCAGCCGGCATCATGAGCATGAACGCGGCCCTGGTGCGCCATACCTATCCGCGCCGCATGATCGGCCGCGCGCTGGGCGGCAACGCCTTTGTCGTCGGCGTGTCCACGGCGGCGGCCCCGGCGGTGGCCTCGGCCATCCTGTCGGTGGCCAGCTGGCGCTGGCTGTTCGCGGTCAATGTGCCGTTCTGTATCTTCGTCCTGGCGCTCGGCGTCTTCGCCCTGCCGCGCAGCGAGACGGTCGAGCGGCCCTTCGACCGGGTCGGAGCGGTGCTCAGCGCCGTGCTGTTCGGGGCCCTGGTGTTCGGCGCGGACCTCATCAGCCGCGACGCGCACCTGTTGCTGGGATGCGGCCTGCTGGCTCTGGCCGCGGTCTGCGGCGTGCTGGTCGTGCGGCGCGGATGGGACCAGAGCGCGCCGCTGTTCCCGGTCGACCTGCTGCGCATTCCCCTGTTCGGCCTGTCCATCGCCACCTCGACGGCCTCCTTCTGCGCCCAGCTGATCGCCGGGGTCAGCCTGCCGTTCCTGTTCCAGCGCGGCCTGGGACGCAGCATGGTGGAGACCGGCATCCTGATGACGCCCTGGCCCATCGGCACCGCCTTGGCCGCGGCGCTGGCGGGAGTGCTGGCCGACCGGATTCCGAGCGCCGTCCTCAACTCGGCGGGCCTGCTGGTGATGGCGGCGGGGCTGTTCCTGCTGGCGGCCATGCCGCCCGGCATCGACAACCTCGGCATCATCTGGCGCGCGGCGGTCTGCGGCGTCGGTTTCGGCTTCTTCCAGTCGCCCAACAACCGGACCATCGTGCTGTCCGCCCCGCGTACGCGCAGCGGCGCGATCGGCGGCGCCCTGGCCACCGCGCGCACCATCGGCCAGAGCCTGGGAGCGGTGCTGGTGGCGATTCTGTTCCGCGCCCTGCCGCTGGTCCAGGCCAGCCGCTGGGCCCTGATCGCGGCGGGCGGATTGGGCGTCGCCGGCGCGCTGGTCAGCAGCCTGAGGCTCGGCCACGCCATGCCCGCCGACGCGCCGGCCCGCAGCGATGGCGCGGAATCCCTGGCCGACGCATAGACACGCGAAAGCGGCGGGCGATGACGCCCGCCGCTTTCTGGTCGTCCGTCCGCAGCAGCGCTTAGTGCTTCTTGCGGCCCGCATCGCGCACCGCGTCGGCGGCGCCGCCCACGGCGTTCTTGATGCCGCCGACCGTCTTGTCGGCGCGGCCTTCGGCCTGCAGCTTGGTGTCGCCGGTCAACTTGCCCGCGGCTTCCTTCACGCGGCCGCCGATCTTCTGGCCGGCGCCTTCAGCTCTCATCTTGTCCATGATTTTGCTCCTGGAAAAACTCAATACCCCGGATGTAACGCGTCGACTTGGCGGCCGTTCCGCAAGCTGTCCTCAAATCGCGGAACGTTCTGTGTATAGCCGGAGTGGAACAACGCTGAAATCTGGAGGTTTATAGATCAGACGGGCGCGGAGTGCGTAGATGTTGCTGCTAGTTATTCTGGTCACGCTGGTTTTATTGCTTCTCGGAGCGTTGCCGCGCTGGCCGTACAGCCACAGCTGGGGCTACGCGCCCAGCGGCGTCGTCATGCTCGCCGTGGTGGCCGTCCTGCTGCTGGCGGTGACCGGCAGGGTGTGACGCCGGGCGGCGCGCGCCCGCATTGCTCGTCAGATGAACGGACCGGGAAGCCCGTAGTGGGTGTGGACCTGCTCGGCCCACTCGGTGTCGTCCTGCTCGTTGATCTGGTCGCGGCCGAGGGTCGGGGCGTCTGCCAACTGGTGCTTGTTCAGCGGCACGACATAGCCGTTCTTGCCGGGATCGTAGCTCAGCATCGACCAGGGCAGGGGATGATAGCGCTCTCCGGCGCCGAGGAAGCCGCCATAGGACATGATGGCGTAGGCCACCCGTCCCGACGCCTTGTCCAGCATGACGTCCTCGATATGCCCCAATTTCTCGCCCGCCTGATCGTATACGGTGGAGCCCTGGACGCGGTCGGCGGAGATCAGGCGGCGATGGACGACGCGGTCCGAAGCGCCGCCTTGAGCCGAATGTTCGGTCTGCATGGTTGTCTCCATGGGCTTGCCGCCCGCCGTCGGGCCTGCGTCGAGATGCCCAGCAGGCTGAACGGACGGTCCAGGCTATTGTTCCTGTCCGCGCCATTCACCGGCGGTTCAAGCTACGAGGGGCATAAGGGCCTGATGTACCAGGACACCCGCCCGATTCGCCCGAACCGCGCGACGGCCCTCAACGAGGGGCTGGCGGAGTGGTTCTGCTGGTTTTCGTCCGCCGCCGTCCCCGAGGACCTGGCCAGCGTGGTCGAGCAGCTGGAGGCCGCCTGGCGCCAGTCGTCAGAGTCGGCCCCGGCCCCGGCTACGGAACCCTAAATCATAGCGTTAGAGCACGTCGGGCGGCGAAACCGGTATCCACTTTCGCCTGACGTGCTCTAGGCGGCTACTCGGGGGCGGACGGCTCCGCCGCCGCCACTTCGCCGGCGAAGGTGTCGGAAGGTTCGTCCGCCTCCATGATCTTCAACAGGCGGGCCCGGGCCCGGTTGACGCGGCTCTTGATGGTGCCGAGCGCGCAGCCGCACACCGCGGCCGCTTCTTCATAGGTCAGGCCGGCGGCTCCCACCAGGATCAGGGCCTCGCGATGCTCGTCGGGCAGCTGGGCGAGGGCGACCTGCATCGAGTGCATGGCCATGCTCCAGTCCTGGGTCGGACCGGTGCTCAGGGTCGCGGCGTACTTGCCGGTTTCGTCGCGCACCTCGCGGCGGCGGCGCACGACGGCGGTGTAGTAGGTGTTGCGCAGGATGGTGAACAGCCAGGCGCGCAGGTTGGTGCCCGGTTCGAATTTATCGCGGTGGGTCCAGGCCTTGATCAAGGCGTCCTGGACCAGGTCGTCGGCGTCGGAACTGTTGTGGCTGAGCGACCAGGCGAACGCGCGAAGGGCGGGGATCAGAGCCACCACGGAATCGCGCCAACTGGGTCCCCCTTCTCCCTCGGGACCGCTCGTATCGGTGACCGCGCGGGCGTCACGCGTCATGGCTGTACACCTTGCCCCCCAACGGTGGCGACTCCCGCATGATGGTCATCGCGCGGTCGGCCGGGACTTTCCCCGAACGCGCCCGGAGGGCTTGCGTTCCGGGGTCGGCCCCGGCCGGATAAGCGCGCCGAGGGGCGCCTAAGCGGGACGGCGGGCGTCGGCGGGGCGGCCCGTGCGACCCCCGCCGTGGGAGGCCTCGCCGCCCTTGCGGCCGGCCGCGGCAGCCAAATCCCGGTCCTGGGAGAAGCTGCGTTTTTCGTCGGGAACGCTGGCGCCGCCCTTGCGGGCGATTTCGCGCTGGCGGTCCTTGTCCATCGCCGCGAAACCGCGGCGCGACGGCGATTTGGTCGTATTTTCCTGGTCACGTGCCATGGGCGTCT
>JAQGII010000482.1 GCA_028291305.1 Caulobacteraceae bacterium | reverse complement strand
CGGCGATCAACTTCTTAAACATCGAAGACCTCCTCTATAAGTTGTTATGGATACATGGGCCTTGTTGGGACCTACGGCTTGGCCAGGCCAGTCAGTACGGCCCCCACACGCCGGGGGACGGGCCGGTTTCCGGAAGGTCGCGGTTGTTCTCGGCGCAGCGGTATTCGCGCAGCTTTTGGCCGGGATGGCGATCGAAGACGAGCATGATGTCCCAAGGCCGGATATAGGCGCCCGGATCTTCGATAGTCGTCCGCATCTCGAGCTGCTTGCCATCGTTGATCAGACGGATGCGCTGGATCGTGTGCAACTCGGTCGTGTGGAACACGGCGGGAAAGAACGGGGTCTTCTCATTGAAGCCGACGGTGTCGACCACCAGGGTGTCGCCCTCCCAGTGACCGATCGGCTCGCCCTCCCACGTCGGCGTCGGATGTTTGGAGTGCTTGGCCTTCTCCGGCGAGCGGATCGGGACCTCGAGGAGCCGCCCATCCTCTTCGAGCAGCAAGAGGAGTTGCTTGTCGGTCTGCACGATCGAAAAGGGGAAATTGCCCTTCACCGCCCTGAGGAAGCCGGACACCAGGCAGATCTGGTCGTTGGTGATCCAGATGTTGCCTGCGGCGTCGGCCTTCGTCCCGGCGTCATTGACGGCCTGGGTCCACGGCAGGAAGGGAATCGGCGAGCCGTCCAGGGGCAGCGTCTTGGCCTGCAGGTTGTACTTGCGCTGGATCTGCCATGTGCCGTCGAAGTTCGGATGCGCCACCGGGTCCGCCGCGAAGGCCACCGTCGCCCCGGCTGCCAACGCCGCCGCCGTCAAACACGCGCTAGCCCAAATCGAAAACCGTCCCACCCATACCTCCCGTCTTATTCCAACTGGCCGCCGCGTAAGTTCAAGCGGCCGCTGGTGTTTTTTATTGTCGGCTTCTACTCATATAGTCAGGAAGGTTGACTAGCATGCGCGCGGAACAAATGCTAGCCGTCAAACAGCCCGCCGCGCTGGATTTGCAGGCCGTTGGAGTTGGCCAGGTCCGCGGACTTAGGCTTGACGCTTGATGGATTTGAGCAGGCGCTGGGCGTTCTCGACATAGATCTTCGCCTTGACCTCGTCGGACAGGTCCAGCGACTCGATCGAGCGGATGCCCTCGCGGATGAACATCGGGCCGCCCTCGGGGTCGAAGGGGCAGTCGCTAGCGAAGACCACGTGGTCCGGACCGAAGAAGTCGAGCCCGCAGCGCAGCGCCGAAGCCGATCCGCCAAGCACTGTGTCGCCGTAGAACATCCTGAAGTAGTCCATGAACGGCTTCTTCAACCCCTTCAGGACGCCGCTGTAGTCCTCGTCCGCCGTGCGCGAGCCGAGCTGGGCCCATAAGGTTTCGGCGCGGCCTGCGAAGTACGGAAGCATGCCGCCGCAGTGATGGGTGACGATCCGCAGATCCGGGAGGCGGTCCAGGATTCCGGAGAACACGATCCGGGCCATGGCCGCCGTGGTCTCGTAGGGCCAGCCCATCACCTGCCAGATCTCGTAGCGTGACTTCGACTCCGACGCGTAGTCGGTCATGGCCGCCGGCCGCTCGGGGTGCATCCAGATCGGCACGCCATGGACGCGGGTCGCGTGTTCGAAGATCGGATAGAACTCCGGCTCGTCGAGCGGGCGACCGTTCACGTTGGTCTTGATCTCGATCCCACGGGCGCCGAGCTTGTCGATCGCCCGATCCATCTCTTTGATGGCCGCAGGAATGTTGTTCATCGGCATCGCAGCTACGAAGGCCGGGAACTTCTTCGGATACCTGGCGCAGATCTCCGCCATGCCGTCGTTGGCGATACGCGCCAGATCCGGAGATTCGCTTGGGCCGGCAACCATCTCAGGCGGCGGAGTGGCCAGCGTCAGGACCTGCTGCACTTCGGGAAACTTTTCCAGAAGCTGGATCCGGGACTCCATGTCCCAGAGGTTGCGGATGTTGGCTATCCGCTTGACCATGCCCGCATTGCTGTAGCGGGCTTTTATCAGCTCCAGGTACGCCGGCGGCGTGACGTGGTTGTAGATGTCGATCTTGATCGGCGAGCTGCCGTGCCCGCGCCCCTTGGCATCGGGTCCTGGCGCCGGTTGTGCTCGCGCCTCATTCGGTAAAGCGGTGTGGGCATGGGACGCGGCCGTCGCCGAGTTTGCCGGCGCGCAGCACGCTCCGACGCCCGCCGCTGCCAGGACCGCGCCCCGCCGGGAGATCCCGGCCAATTCAGCGCCGCCAATGGGCCCTTGATCCAACATTGTCGCCATGACCTCCACGTCCTTGTCTTGGGCGCCCCCAGGGAGCTCAGAAGGGATACTTGCCGGGGTCCTGGTTCATCGTGATGAGGCGGATTTCGTGAAGTCCTCGACCGAATAGTGGCCCGAGCGGCCCCAGCCGCTGCCCTTGACGCCGCCGACCGGAAGCGAGGCCGCTCACCAGGGTCGGCGCGTAGATCATGCCGTCGGCCTTTCCACACGGGATGACTCGCGCGCGCCGGTCGACCGCGTCGCGCATCCGCGGCCGCTCGCCTGGGCGAGGACAGCGGCGACGTCGGACTTATCCTCCGACCCTCGCCAAGCGACCACCCCATCGGGGCGGATCAGCGCCAGATCGGCCTCGTAGAGCATCCGCGCCTGGTCCCCGGGCGCGTCGACCACTACGAGATCCATGCGCAGCGCCGCGGCGGCTTCCTCGAAGGCTTGCCCCTGGCGCCGAGCGCCGTCGAGGCGCAACAGAGTCCATTCAAAGCCAAAGGTGTCGTAGAGGCTTCGCCCATCGTCCAGCCACAGATGCGGCGCGCGGCCGCCTGGACAGGCGGTGGGCGTGTATTTGCTGGCGGAGTCGGGCGGCGGCGCTACCCCGTCGGAGACGATGATCGGCGAGCCATCGTGGCGCCCGCCGAAGGTGATCCCGGGAATGTTGAATTCCGCTCGTATATGCTGCTGGAAATGATCGGCGGCGCGGCGGCGCGCCGCTTCGCCATCAGGCGTCTCGTCCTCAATCTCCGCAACCGGCGCAAAGCCGCCCATGGAATCGGCGAACCCCCGCGCGTAACCCGTATTGCGCACGGCGAGGGGCCGCTGCTCGGCTTCATAGCTGTCGAGCAGACCGTCTCCGCCACAGCCCTTGAGTACGGCGGCCAGCTTCCAGCCCAGATTAACGGCGTCTTCGACGGCGGTATTGTAGCCTAGGCCGCCCGCCGGCGTGAACAGATGCGCTGCGTCGCCGCCGATAAACACCCGCCCGCACCGCATCTTCTCCGCGACGAGCGCATAGCCCGCTGTCCATGTGCCGTGCGACAGTACAGTGGCCTCGATCGGTTGGCCGACAGCTTGCAAGAACATTACCCTGGCCTGTTCGGCTGTGTAGCTTTCCGGATTATCGCCAGGTCGCAACTGGGTATGGAAGGCGAAATCTTGAATGCCATCCACCGAGGCCATGAACGCGCGCCGCTCGGTGTTGAAGGCGCAATACATCCAAGCCTTGCGGTGAGGCACCGCCTCGAAAAAGCCTGGCGCCCGCACATAAACCGCAAGCATCTGCCCGCCCATGAAATCCCGCACCGCGCCGGCCTCGCCCTCCAAGCGAACGCCGAGCTGTTGGCGAACGGGGCTGCGCGCGCCGTCTGCGCCCACGAGATAATCCGCCACGATCCGTTGGCTGCGGCCGGTGGCGACGCATCGAATCTCGGCCTCCACGTGGCCGCCTTGATCCCGAAAGTTTTCGAGGCTCCATCCGTAGCGGACGGAGACGGTCGGACAGGCTTCGGCATGGCGGCGCAACACCTGCTCGACGTATTTCTGCGATACCCTGTGGGGCAGCTCGGCCGCGCTCCATGATCCGGTCAATTGACGAATCTCGGCCCCGGCAAGGCTTGACGGCGGCAGATTGTAGCGCGCCAGCTCGTATCCAGTATAGCGCGTGAAGTAGGCAATGTCGGTGGGATGATGCGGCGGGAGGCCCAACGCCCGCACTTCGTCGGCGAATCCCAGCCGTCGGAAGTGCTCCATAGTTCGCGCTTGGGTGGCGTTTGCCTGCGGATTAAATGCCGTACTTTCCTTGACATCCACCAGGACAGTAGAAATGCCGCGACGCCCCAGCTCAATCGCCAGGGTCAGCCCGCATGGACCGCCTCCTACGATTAAAACCGATGCGTTCGCTGAAATATCTGTCATCGCCTGCCGGCTTCTCCCAACTCCGGCGCTCAGACCATGCGGCGGGAATATAGTCAACCGACCTGCCTAATTTGTCTGATTATTTTTCGGCCTAGTCGGCTATGCATGAGCGTCGTAGAAACGAGCCGAAGTGCTGGAATGTCGGGCCTGATCCTGGAAATGGCGAGTGAATCGGATGCGTGGCGCCACTCGAATATCGGCCGCCTGTTGAACAACGCCGTTCGGCGCTTCGAAGGACGGGTCTTGGAGCTGTTAGGCGACGCGGGTCACGCCCCGGTGCGGCTTTCCCACATCAACATGACCCGCAATCTCGACATCACCGGCACCCGCGTCACCGAGCTGGCCCGTCGCGCCGCCATGACCAAGCAGGCGATGAGCGAACTCGTGGCGCAGTGCGAGGAGGCGGGTTTGGTGACTCGCTTGGCCGATCCGACCGACGCGCGCGCCAAGATCATTGTTTTCACCCAGATCGGGCTGGAATGGCTCAGCGCCTTTCGAAAGGCCATCATCGCGGCCGAGGACGAAATGCGCCAAGAACTCGGCGTGCTGCGAGTCGACGGCATGGCTGCTGCGTTGCAGGCCTATACCAAGGAT
>JAQGII010000463.1 GCA_028291305.1 Caulobacteraceae bacterium | reverse complement strand
TCCAGCCTCTGGCGCAGGCCGAAGGCGACCAGGACCAGCATCAGGCCGACGATGCTCGACACGAAATGGCTGACCTCGATCACCGGCAACGGCGCGTGGTCGGCCAGCCACCGCAGGCGCTCGGGATCGCCGGGCGTGGCGCCCGACGCCAGCAGCATCACTCCCGCCGCCAAGGTCAACAGGGCCATGAGCGTGGGAGCCACGACCAGGGCCGCGGGTCTGACGTCCCGCCATTGGATCATGCGTGGTCTCGCAACCGCTTCGCCCTCGTTACGAGCGCGCCGACTATAGCGCCCCCAACAGGACGTCGCCAGAAGTCTCGCCCCCGCATCGGCGCGCCCGTTCCGGTTCCGGGCCGCCAGGCGGGGCGCCTCCATCGTCGAGCTCGAATGGACTCAGGCAACCGGTGGGGAACCGCGACCCCGCCAAGGAATTTAACAAGCGGCGCCGAGATGCGGGCCAAACCAGATTCTAGTGCAGTCGGGTGATTGTGCGGTCTTGATTCCGGCCGTCTCGAGCGGAACCTCGACTCAGTCTTTCGAGCAAAGGCCGATCGCATATCGGGGCCCTGAATAGTCAAGACCGCCGGCCAATTGAAGCGCCCGCATATCTAGCCCAGGCGATCCCACCGACGGCCAAACCGGTTGCCGTCGCCAAGGGGCCGGTTCCGGGGGGCCAGGCGTCGCGCCGATCGCCGACGCAGGGCGCCGTTCTTCAGATCAGGTCGCGTCGCGCGAGCCGATCTGCGCGACCGCGCTCTAATGTCGCACCATCGACTTAGATTCATTTGAGTTCATGCGAAGGGATCGCATGGTGGACTTATCGCTAAAGCTTAGCTTACACCAACATACACAACAGTAGAGAAGACGTTGCTATGTCGCCCACTCGACATTACCTGACGCGGCCCACTCTAGTGATCCGAACATTTCGGAGGTCGGTGCGTGATCGCAAGTAAGGCCAATAGTTTACAGTCGTCACAAAACCGCCTGCTGACGGTGCTTGGCGCAGAAGATCAACAGCTCTTGCTGGGTCGCCTGAGCCCGATCACGTTGGAGAAAGGGGCGCTCCTCTATGAGCCCGGCGATCTGGTGGATTCCGTCTACTTCCCGGACGACTGCGTCATCTCGCTCATGACTCTGATGGAATCCGGAGCCGCCATCGAATCGGCCACCATCGGGCGCGAAGGCGCGCTGGGCCTGATGTCCGCGGTGTCGCCGCGCCAGTCGCTCAGCCGCGCCATCGTTCAGGTCGCCGGGCGCGCCCGCCGCATCAGCGCCCCGCATCTGCACCGCGCCTGGGAAAGGAGCGCCCAGATCCGCGACCTGGTGGACCGCCACAACGAAGCGCTGTTCGGCCATGCCATCCAGTCGGTGGCCTGCAACGCCCTGCACTCGGTGGAGGCGCGGTTCTGCCGCTGGCTATTGTCGTGCCGCGACCGCATCGACACCAACACCGTGGCCCTGACCCAGGAGTTCCTGGCCGACATGCTGGGGGTGCAGCGCACGACGGTGACCGTGGTCGCCCGCGCCCTGCAGGCCGCCGGCCTGATCCGCTATCGGCGCGGAGTGGTGGACATTCTCGACCGGGCCGGTCTGGAGGCCATCGCCTGCGAATGCTACGGCACGGTGCGCCGCAACTACGAGAGGCTGCTGCCGGGCCCGTTTTCGGACCGCGACTGAAACCTGCGCCTTGCCCTCGGCGCCGCGCGTCTCCAGATAAGCGGCCAGCCGATCCCCCCGATCCATGAGGCAAGCCATGACCCTGCGTAATCTCGGCCGCTCCAACCTGAAGGTCCCCCCGCTCTGTTTCGGCGGCAATGTGTTCGGCTGGACCGTCGATCAGGCGGGGGCGGACCGGCTGCTGGACGCCCTGATGGACGCCGGGCTCAACTTCATCGACACCGCGGACGTCTATTCCCGCTGGGCGCCGGGCAACGTCGGCGGCGAATCGGAAACCATCATCGGCCGCTGGCTGAAGGCCCGCGGCGGCCGCGAACGGGTGGTGCTCGCCACCAAGGTCGGCATGGAGATAACCCCGGACCGTAAGGGCCTGGGCCGGGGCCACATCCGCCGCTCGGTCGACGAGAGCCTGAAGCGCCTGCAGACCGACTACATCGACCTGTATCAGGCGCACGCCGACGACGCCGACACGCCGCTGACCGAAACCCTGCACGCCTTCGACGAGCTGATCGCCGAGGGCAAGGTGCGCGCCATCGGCGCCTCCAACTATTCCGCGGACCGGCTGGAAGAGGCCCTGCAGGTCAGCCGGGACGAGCGGCTGGCCCGCTACGAGACGCTGCAGCCCCACTACAACCTCTACACGCGCGACCAGTTCGAGGGTCCGACCGAACAGGCCTGCCTGCGCCACGAACTGGGGGTGATCCCCTACTACAGCCTGGCCAGCGGCTTCCTCAGCGGCAAGTACCGCTCGGAGGCCGACCTGCACGGCGCGCGCGGCGGCGGCGTCGCCGCGATGCTCAACCCGCGCGGGTTCCGGATCCTGGAAGCGCTGGATGCGGTGAGCGCGCAGCTGGGCGCCCGCCCGGCCCAGGTCGCCCTGGCGTGGCTGATGGCCAAGCCCTCCATCGCCGCCCCGATCGCCAGCGCCACCAGCCTGGAGCAGCTCCAGGACCTGATCGCCGCCGCGCGCCTGAACATGCCGCCCGAGGCCATCGCCCTGCTGGACCAAGCCTCGGCCTGAGGCCACGGTTGGGCGCGGCGCGGGCAGCTGTTTCGATAATCGAACCTTTGCCTGCTGCCCGCGTTCGGGCTTCATTGTGCCCGTCGGCAAGCCACCCTTCCGAGCGGAGGGGACCGGCGGACGCAGATAGGGACTAGCGGTGACGGCGCGGCAGCGTTGCGGCAGGGCTTCGGCGAGAGGGCCGGACAGGGCGCGGCCATGAGGCGGCTCGCGCTGACCCTGGCGTTGGCGGCGACCGTGGCGAGCGCGCCGCGAGGCGCGTGGGCTGCCGCCGCGCTCGAGATGGCCGTCAAGGCCGCCTACCTCTACAGGTTCGCCGCCTTCGTCCAGTGGCCCCCCGGCGCCTTCAACGGGCCGGGGACGCCGGCCCAGATCTGCATCGCCGGCGACGATCCCTTCGGCAACGTTCTGGACCAGGCGGTGAAGGGAAAGAAGATCGCCAACCACCCGATCTCGATCGTGCGCCTCGACCGCGTCGACAAGGCCCCACCCTGCCAGATCCTGTTCGTGGCGCCTTCGCCGCGCCGGCGGGTGGCCGAGACGCTGGACAAGGTGCGCGGATCGCCGATCCTGACGGTGACCGACTCGGGCGCCGACCCGGCCGACCGCGGCGTCATCGACTTCGTGCTCCAGGACAACCGCGTCCGCTTCCGCATCGACGGCCGCGCCGCCGTCGAGGGCGGGCTGGCCATCAGCTCCAAGCTGCGGCGCCTTGCCATCGGGTCGGGCGGCCCGCCATGACCGCCGGCGCCCGCCAGCCGATGCGCCCGCGCCTCCTGCCCACCGTGGGCGCGGTGATCGCCGCCCTGGTGCTGGTCGTGGCCGGGCTGGCGGTGGCGGCCTACAACGAAAACACGTTCAAGGCCCAGGCTTCGCGGGAGGCCCAGGTGCAGGCCGACATCGTGGCCGCCAGCGTGACCGCGGCCCTGGCCTTCGACGACGAAAGCGCGGCGCAGGAGTACCTCGACGCCCTGAGGGCCAACCCCCAGGTCGAAGCCGCCGGCCTCTACAACAGCGCGGGGAGGCTGCTGGCCGGCTATCGCCGCGAGGCGCGCCAGGCGCTGCCGACCCGCGTCGTGAACCCGTTCTCGGCCCAGTCCGATGGCCACATCATGGTGGCGGCGCCGGTCGTCCAGGGCGCGACCCGGCTGGGTTCGGTCTATATACGCACCGACGCCGAGCCCCCGGCCCGGCGCGCCTTCCGCTACGTGGCGATCGGGCTCCTGGGGGTGATGGCCTCGCTGGTGGTCGTGATCCTGGCCGGCGCCAACAGCGTCCAGCGGCAGGCCAACCGGGCGCTGGGCGAAGCCAACGAAATGCTGCGCCTGCAGATCGAGCAGCGCGAGCGGGCTGAAGAGGCCCTGCGCCAGAGCCAGAAGATGGAGGCCATGGGCCAGCTGACCGGCGGCGTGGCCCACGACTTCAACAACCTGCTGATGGTCGCTTCCAGCGGCCTGGAGCTTCTCGACCGCACCCAGGACCCGCGCCGGCGCGAGACGCTGAGGCAGGCCGTCCGCCAGGCGCTGGACCGCGGCGCGGACCTGACCCGCCAGCTGCTGGCCTTCTCCCGCCGCAGCCCGCTGAAATCGTCGGTGGTGGACCTGGGCGCCCAGCTGGACGGCATGCGGGTGCTGCTCGACCGCTCGCTGCGCGAGGACATCGTGGTCCGTTTCGACATCGAGCCCGGCCTGTGGCCGGTCGAGGTCGATCCCGTCCAGCTGGAGGTGGCCCTGCTCAACATCGCGGTCAACGCCCGCGACGCCATGCCCAACGGCGGCCTGATCACCATCCGCGCGCGCAACCGGCCGGACCGGGCGGTTGAGGGGCTGGACGGCGACTTCGTCGAACTGACGGTGACCGACACCGGCCGGGGTATGTCGGCCGAGACGATCCACCGGGTGTTCGAACCCTTCTTCACCACCAAGGCCGTGGGCAAGGGCACGGGCCTGGGCCTGAGCCAGGTCTACGGCTTCACCCGCGCCTCGGGCGGGGACGCGCGGATCAGGAGCGAGCCGGGTCGCGGGGCCGCCATCTCGCTGTTCTTCCCGCGCTCGACCCGCCCGCTGGACGCGCCGGCCGCCGACGCCGGTCCGCCCCCCGAAGTCCGCACCCCGGCGAACGTCACGGTGCT
The DNA here is from genome assembly GCA_028291305.1 of Caulobacteraceae bacterium. Classification (GTDB taxonomy): domain Bacteria; phylum Pseudomonadota; class Alphaproteobacteria; order Caulobacterales; family Caulobacteraceae; genus BOG-938. The sequence goes on along the minus strand of JAQGII010000463.1, from coordinate 2,061 downwards.
GCTGGTCGAGGACGACGACGCGGTCGCCCATGCCGTGGGCGCCATGCTGAGCGAGCTGGGCTACCGCTATGACCGCGCGCCCAACGCCACGGCGGCGCTGGAGCGGCTCGAGTCGGGCCAACACGTCGATCTGGTGTTCTCGGACATGGTGATGCCCGGGGCCATCGACGGCGTCACCCTGGCCCGGGTCATCCGCGACCGCTGGCCCGACCTGCCGGTGGTGCTGACCAGCGGCTTCAGCGAGGCGGCGGACGCCGCGGCGCGCGACGGATGGCGGCTCCTGGCCAAGCCCTACCGGATGGAGACGCTGGCGGCCGAACTGGCGGCGGCCCGGGCGGACGGGCCAGCGCCCCGGGACGCGGCGGCCAAGAGCTAGCCTTCGCCGCGCAGATAGGGCTCGACGGGGCCGGTCAGCTTGATGGTCAGCGGCCGGCCATGGCGGTCGACCTTGGAGCCCAGCGCCAGCCGCACCCAGCCCTCGCTGACGCAATATTCCTCGACGTTGGTCTTCTCCTCGCCCTTGAAGCGGATGCCCACGCCCCGCCCCAGGAGCTCCTCGTTGTAGAACGGGCTGCGCGGGTCCGTGGACAGACGGTCGGGCATGGCTTCGGTGGCGGCTTCGGACATGGGGTCGCTTCTTTGGGGGTCGCTTCGGTTACGCGCCGTGGGTTTAGCGGGCCGGCGGCCGGATTCCAACCTCTGGTCCCGGCCTACGGCTTGTTGCGCCGGAACCGGGCGGCTTCGGCGGCCAGGGAGGAGGACAGGGTGGTGTCGCTTTCGGGCTCGGGGATGAACGGCAGCCCGCCCGCCACGCCGCGCACGGCCAGCCACAGCGGGGCGCTGAAATGGCCCAGCAGCCGCAGCGGGCGGCGCTTGTCGTCGGTCACGTCCCAGCCCTCCGCCTCGAAGGCGGCGACCTGATCGCGCTCGCTCTTCAGCTCGACCCGGTCCCAGCCGGCCGGGCGCGCGACATCGTCCGCCTCGTCCGCGGTCAGGCCGAACAGGGCCTTGGCGCAGTCGTCGATTTCGGGGAATTCGACGCGCGCGTCGATGTCCGCCATGCGCGGCTTCATCAGCGCCTTGTATTCCAGGTCGCGCACGCCGGGCAGATCGATCAGGCGGCGAAGAGGGGCGTTTGACATGGGGCGAGACAACCCGTTGCAAGCCGGGGCGTCAAGCGGGGTGGCTGGCGCGAGCGGACGTCAGCGCGCGATATCGTCGACCAGCCGCTCGCCGTCCCAGATCTGCACCCGGCGCGACGCGGGGTAGGTGTCCAGCACGGCGCGGGCGTGGGCCTTGGCCGACCTGTCGGACGGCAGGTTGATGAACCTGAGCCGGGCCGTAGGGCCGTCGCCCTGATCCGGGCAGAAGGTGTAGATGACCATAGGGGCGCCTCCGTCACTGTCGTGACGCCGCCGCGCGGGCCCTTCCCCCAATCGAAGGCGCAGATAGCGCCGGATGGACGCGCTTTCGCCGCGCGGGAACGCCTGACTGCGCCCGCCGTTAAGCTGGAGCCTGCGCGCACGCCAGGCGACAGGGAACAGCCGCCATGCTGGGCACCATTCTCATCATCATCCTGATCCTGGCCCTGATCGGCGCCCTGCCAAGCTGGGGCCACAGCCGGTCGTGGGGCTATTACCCCAGCGGCGGCCTGGGTCTGGTCCTGGTGATCGTCGTGATCCTGCTGTTGATGGGGCGGATCTAGCCGACGCCGGGCTCCGCTCTTTTTCGCGCCACCCGCGAAAAATATCGGAACAAGCGGAGCCATGAGCCGTCTACGGCGTTTCGTCTCGGTCAGACCGATCTGATCGCGACCGAGGCCAAGCATGACCACCGACTTCGAACACGACGCGGCCTTCCAATCGGCCCTGGTCCGGATCATCCCCCAGATGCGCGCCTTCGCCCGCTCGCTTTGCCAGGACGCCACCCTGGCCGAGGATCTGGCCCAGGACGCGGTCGCCAAGGCCTGGTCCAACCGGGCCGGCTTCACCATGGGCACCAACATCAAGGCCTGGGCCTTCATGATCCTGCGCAACCAGTTCTATTCCGACAAGCGCCGCT
>JAQGII010000457.1 GCA_028291305.1 Caulobacteraceae bacterium | reverse complement strand
CGGCGATCCACTTCTTGGAGAATTCGAAGCCGTCGAACACGCGCTTCCAATAGGGTTCGGCGGTCTTGCCCAGGTCCAGCGCCGCGCCGATGGCGGGAACGTGGGAGCTGCCGACGCCTGCAACGATCTTGGCCATGTCTACTTCTTTTCCGACTTGGAACGGTTGCCTTCGATCGAACGGCCGCCGGCCAGCATCATGGCCGCGTATTCCGGCTGGGTGACGCCGCTCATCAGCGCCGCGATGTGCTGGAAGGAGAGGGCGTCGGTGGCCGCCAGCTTGGCCGTGAAATAGATGTTGCCGCCTTCGGTGAGCATGCCGTTCCAGTCGCGTTTGAGGATCGACTGGCGCTGGGCCTCGGTCATCGGGAACTTGTCCAGGTATTTGGGCTCGTCGGCGCGGAATTCCTGGCGGTTCTCGTCCTTCATCAGGGACATGCAGAACTGGTTCAGCCAGAAGCCCTGGCGCGACCGGTTGGCGTCGAACACCAGGGTGCCGGGGATGTCTTCATAGGCGGGAACTGGCTTGTCTTGGGCCTGGTTCATGGCGGCCTCCGTTTGCTGATCCTGGGTCGGACTTAGATGGGGCTTCCTCAGACGCTCCAGTAGAGCCTCATGGGATTATCGACCAGAAGTTTGCGCTGTTGTTCCGCGGTCACCGCGATCTTCGGGATCATGTCCACCAGCTTGCCGTCGTCGGGCATGTGGGTGCGCATGTTGGGGTGCGGCCAGTCGGTGCCCCACAGGACCCGGTCGGGGATGGCGTCGACCACCGTGCGGGCATAGGGAACGAAGTCGTCGTAGGGCGGGCCCAGCTTGGAGATCCGTTCGGGGCAGGTGACCTTGACCACGAAGCGGTCGTCCTCCGACACCAGCTTCACGAAGGCGTCGAAATCGGGGTTGCCGTCGAGCGGCTTGGACACGTCCGGCACGCCCAGGTGGTCGATCACGATGGGCAGCTCGAAGCTCTTGAACAGCGGCGTCAGGCGGGCCAGCTCGCTGGCCTCGAAATAGACCACCAGCTGCCAGTCCAGCTTCTCGATGCGGGCGACGATGTCCCGGTAGACCGCGGGCTCCAGCTCGTCGGCCAGGCGCGGCACGAAGTTGAAGCGCACGCCCTTGACGCCGGCCTCGTCGAGCGCGTGCAGCTCGGCGTCGGTGACGTCGGCGTCGACCACGGCGACGCCCCGGGCCTTGTCGTTGGACGCCTTCAGCGCATCCACCAGGGCGCGGTTGTCGGGGCCGTGGCAGGAGGCCTGGACGATCACGTTACGCTCGAAGCCGAGGAAGTCGCGCAGGGCGAACAGGGTCTGCTTGGGCGCGTCGCACGGGGTGTATTTGCGGGTCGGGTGATAGGGGTAGACCTCGCCCGGGCCGAACACATGGCAGTGGGCGTCCACCGCGCCGGCCGGGACCTTGAAGGTCGGCTTGGACGGATTGGGATGAAACGGCATGTAGTTCGGATCCATCCCTGGAGTCCCCCTGGCTGTTCGCCTTGCGGCCTTGTCCGGCGTCGGATTTCGCTCGGCTTGAGATTGAGGATGGTGTCTGGCCCACCGCCGCCTTGCTCGTCAAGCGCGGGTTGCGGATACAAGGAATTACGACAAGCATACGCGGCGCGTTGGGCGGGCGGGGGAAGGGACAAGGGTATGGCGGGGGGGAAGGCGCCGGGCGTGACCCGACTCTTCGGACGGCTGTGGTTCCAGGTCCTGGTCGGCATGCTGCTGGGCGTGCTCGTCGGCCACTACCGGCCCGAGACGGGGGCGGCGATGAAGCCGCTGGGCGACGCCTTCGTCGCCCTGATCCGCATGCTGATCGGCCCGGTGATCTTCTGCACCGTGGTGCACGGCATCGCCGGCATGAATGACATGCGCCGGGTGGGCCGGGTGGCGCTCAAGGCGATCCTCTATTTCGAGGTGGTGACCTCCGTCGCCCTGGTCATCGCCCTGATCGGCGTCAACCTGTGGCGGCCGGGCGCCGGCATGAACATCGACCCGGGAGCGCTCGATGCCAAGGCCGTGGCCGGCTACGTCGCCCAGTCGCACCAGCAGACCGTACCGGAATACCTGCTGCACGTGATCCCACAGACCTTCGCCTCGGCCTTCACCACGCCGGAGGTGCTGCCGGTGCTGTTCGTCTCGGTGTTGTTCGCCTTCGCCCTGGTCCTGGTCGGGGAGCGCGGCAGGCCGGTGCTCAAGCTGGTCGACAGCGCCTCGCAGGTGTTCTTCCGCATGGTCGGCCTGGTCATGTGGGCCGCGCCGATCGGGGCCTTCGGCGCGATCGCCTTCACCGTCGGCAAGTTCGGCTGGGGTTCGCTGGTGCAGCTGGGCTCGCTGATCGCCGAATTCTATGTGGTCTGCCTGGTGTTCACCGTGGTGGTGTTCGGCCTGATCGCCCGCGCCGTGGGGGTCAGCCTGTGGCGGCTGATCGTGCATATCCGCGAGGAGCTGCTGGTGACGGCGGCCACCACCTCGTCCGAGACAGTGCTGCCGGCGCTGATGGGCAAGATGCGCGACCTCGGCTGCGAGGAGTCGGTGGTCGGGCTGGTGGTGCCCACCGGCTACAGCTTCAACCTGGACGGCACCTGCCTTTATCTCGCCAGCGCCGCCGTATTCCTGGCCCAGGCCACCAACACTCCCCTGGGGCTCGTCCAGCAGCTCGGGCTGATGGCGGTGCTGCTGCTCACCTCCAAGGGCGCGGCGGGAGTGGCGGGGGCCGCCTTCGTGGTGCTGGCGGCGACTCTGGGGTCGGTCGGCGGCGTGCCGGTGGCCAGCGTGGCGCTGGTGCTGGGCATCCATCGGCTGATGGCCGAGGCCCTGACCTTCGTCAACGTGGTGGGCAACGCCCTGGCCGCCATCGTCGTCTCGCGCTGGGAGGGGGCGGTCGACCTGCCGGTGCTGCAGGCCAAGGTGGGGTTGAGGCGCGCGCCGCGCGCGGCGCTTTCCCCGGAACCCGCACCTCGCTAAACAAGCCGATCTCTTGTTCTCTCAACCGCGACGAGACGCCATGATCATCGATTGCCACGGCCACTACACCACCGCGCCCGAGCCGCATAACGTTTGGCGCGACCTGCAGAAGCAGAACTTCAAGGCCGGCCTCGACACCGATCCGTCTTATCCGGACATCTCCGACGACGAGATCGTCGAGAGCATCGAGAAGAACCAGCTGCGCCTGATCAAGGAGCGCGGCGCCGACCTGACGGTGTTCTCGCCCCGCGCCTCGACCATGGCCCACCACGTCGGCGACGAGAAGGTCAGCCAGGCCTGGACGCGCCGCTGCAACGACCTGATCCAGCGGGTGGTGGCGCTGTTCCCCGACTATTTCATCGGCGTCTGCCAGCTGCCGCAGTCGCCGGGCGTGTCGATCGCCCACTCGGTCGGCGAGCTGGAGCGCTGCGTCAACGAACTGGGCTTCATCGGCTGCAATCTCAACCCTGACCCTTCAGGGGGGCATTGGACCGCGCCGCCGCTGACGGACAAGGCCTGGTACCCCTTCTACGAGAAGATGGTCGAGCTGGACGTGCCGGCCATGGTCCACGTCTCAGGGTCCTGCAACCCCAACTTCCACGCCACCGGCGCCCATTACATCAACGCCGACACCACCGCCTTCATGCAGTTCCTCGAAGGCGACCTGTTCAAGGACTTCCCGACCCTGCGCTTCATTATCCCGCACGGCGGCGGGGCGGTGCCGTACCACTGGGGCCGCTACCGGGGCCTGGCCGACATGATGAAGAAGCCGCACCTGCGCGAGCACGTGATGAAGAACGTCTACTTCGACACCTGCGTCTACCATCAGCCGGGCATCGACCTGCTGTTCCGGGTGATCGACGTGGAGAACATCCTGTTCGGCTCGGAGATGATCGGCGCGGTGCGCGGCATCGACCCGGAGACCGGCAACTACTTCGACGACACCAAGCGCTACATCG
>JAQGII010000425.1 GCA_028291305.1 Caulobacteraceae bacterium | reverse complement strand
CCGACGTCCATCGTGGCGGACGGCCCAGGCGCAGACGGCGGCGCAGACGGCGGCGCGGGCGGCGGCGGGAGCAGGCGGTCGAGCAGGCGGCGGATCATGCGGTTCAGTCTAGCGCAAAGCTAGGTTGAGGATATCGAAGTCAGCGCGGCCTTGCGCCTTCAGCAGGATCGAGACGCCCTGCCAGCCCTCCGCGCCGATCTCCAGGGGCGCCACCAGCCGGCCTGCGCCGGAAGCCTCCGCCTCCAGGACATGTTCCGACAGCAGGCGGCCTTTGCTGACCACGGCCAGGACCAGCACCGGACCGGGCTCGCTTAGCGAAGAAATTGCGACCTCTACGTCCACTTCGTAGCTGCCCGCCGCGATTCGGCCCAGGGGCGCGGCGGCGGCGACCCGGTCACCGAAGCTGGCGGGGATGTGCATCCCGGCCGGGGTCTTGGTCAGGCCCGGCGTCGGGTTCAGGACATCGAATCGCGAGCCCATATGGGACAGGCCCTCGGCCGCCGGCGCCTGCGCCAGGTCCGTCACGGTGAACACGCCTCCGGCGCCGCCCACCGCTTGAGCGCCCTCGCCCGCGGCCGCGGCCCCATAGACGCCGAGGTCCAGGACGGCCTTGAAGGCCGGCCAGTTGCAGGCATTGGCCGTTTTCCCGAGCGCCCAGACGCCGGGGACATCCAGCTGCGGCGGGGTCCCGACCATCAAGGGCGGCGGCGCCCCGGCGCGCGCACCGCCCTGCCCGCAAGACCGATCGAGGCTGCGCGGCGTGACCCGGCTGTCGACGGCGCCATCGGGCGCCAGGTCCGTCAGCGCCTGCAGCGCCTGGCCGAGGGCGCCGTCCGCGGTGAGTGCATGCGGAAGCGCGTGCTCCTGCCGACGCTCGTCGTCCACGAGGGGCTGGGCCAGGGCGGCGAAGCCGAGATGGCCGCCGGGCTGCAGAAGGCCGGAGGCGGCTTGCAGCAGGTCCGCCGCGCCCGCGCGGCCCGTGACGAACAGGCTGTTCTGGGTCAGCAGCACCGCGGCGTAGCGGAAGCCCGCCTCGATCTGCGCCGCGCGGTCTTCGATCAGGGCGATGGGTTCGGGGCTGACCCAGCCGTGGCTGAGGAAGGTGTCGCGCCAGTCCACCGACGCGAGATTACCGGCGGCCAGGGCCCTGGGATCGGCGATATCGACCAGATAGCCCTGGTGGGCCAGGGCGGGCGCCAGGATTTCCGGCTCCTTGCCGACCAGCAGGATCCTGGGGCGCCCGGCGGCGGGGGCGGCCTTCATCAGGTTCTGCGCCAGGGTGACCCGTTCCCAGGTCCAGGCCTCACGGTCGAGCAGCAGGGCGTGGTCGCGATTGCTGAACAGCCTGCGGGCGACAAAGGCCCAATCGGGGTCGTCCCAGTCCTCCAACCGCACAAGCCTGCTGGGCGCGCCCTGGCCGGCCGAGGACGAAATCATCGCCTGGCTCCGCCGCGCCAGGCTGGACGGGCGGGCCTCGCGCAGGCGGCCGATCAGTTCGGTGGGCTCCGCGCCCCCGTCGATGAGGCCGGCGGCGACAAGCGCCTCGATCTCGGCCGCGACCGGGACCGCGTCGCGCCAAGCCGCCTCGTCCGGCGCGGTCTCGACCACGGCGGCGAGCAGGGCGCCCAGGCGGCCGATCTCGGCCATGGACGGCGGCTCCAGCATCTGCAGGCTGCGCATGGCGGCCCGCCTTTTCAGGTCCGCGCCGGCCACCCGCGCGGCGCGGCGGCTGGCGATATAGCCGTGACGGATACGCGACGAGTAGGGGGTCAGGGTCACGGCCACGTCGGGCATGACCTGGGGTTCGAAGAAGTTGTGCACGCCGCCGATGATCAACACCCGGCGGGCAGGCGCTCCGGCCGCCTGGCGGGCCTGATCGCGGTCGATGGTGGCCTTGAAGGCGTGATCGACCTGCCAGAGCCGCGCGCTGTCCTGGGCGGTGAGGTTTAGGTGATGGGTCGAGTCCTGCGGCCCCACATCGAAGATGAACATGTCGGCGCGGTCGATCCACTCCGCCAGCGGAAGGCGCGAGACGATGGGCGCGCCGTGGTCCAGCCAGTCGACGTCCTGTGGCAGATAGACCGTTTCGCCGCCCATGGCGCTCCAGCCGCTGAGGAACTTATCCCAGGTGTCCGAACGGCCGCCGACATAGCCGATCCGCGTCTCCGCAGGCAGGCAGGACACAAGGTCCAGCAGATAGGGCAGGACATGGTCGGCGCTGTATTCCATCCGCCCGTAGTCCTCCAGGACGTACTGCGTCTCAAGGAAGCCGCTCAGGGGACCGGGGATGCTGGCCTGCAGGCCCTTGAGATAGCGCGCCGCGCTGGCCTCGCTGAGGCGGAACGCCTCGATTTGCACGTCCGGCAGGCCCCAGGCGTCCTTCTGCTCCGGAATGCCCGGCGCCGTCACCTCGTCGTCGAAACGGACCTGGTCGTTCTCGGTGCGGTCGGCCTTGTGATAGGGCGACGACTGCCGGGTGTGGTCGCAGTGGTAGCCGATCAGATGGTCCAGGGCGCTGGACACCTTGCCCCTGAACAGTCGCATACGCTTGGCGACATTGGCGTCGAGGTGCCAGCCGAGGATCATCTCCTCATGGAAGCCGTCGATGTCGAACAGGTCCTGTCGCAGGAACAGCTGGAAGTCGCCCGGCGCGTCATAGAGGTTGTCGCGGTCGGCGAAGGTGATCTCGTTCAGGTGAAAACGCTCGCCCCATTCACGGGCGGACGCGATCACGCCGGGCGCGTCCTTGCGGTCCAGACTCTCCCACAGGCCTTCGGGCAGCTCGAAGCGGGGCAGGTGGTAGAAGCCGTCCGCCAGGCCGGCGACGATGGAGGTCAAAGTCGCGCCGGCCGCCCGGGGACAGAAGATCATGTCGGTGTTGGTGGACAGGATCCATCTGTTGGCCGGGTTCGACCGCCGGATCGCCACGTTGCGCGCGATCGGCTCCAACGCCGCCAGATGGGTGCGGGCGGCAAACCGCTCCCGGTGCACCTCGGGCCGCACCCGCAGGATGCGCAGGCGGGCCACGGCCTTCTCTGTCAGGGTGTCGGCAATGGCCTCGGGGAAGGTCGGCAGGTCGTCAGGCGTGTTGTAGTCGACGAACAGGATCTCGTCGTCGGGATCGGTCAGCAGTTCGGCGATGGCGTTGAGGCTGATCGCCGCCCGCTTGTGCAGGTTGTAGCCGTGGCTGTCGTTCCGGCCGTACAACACCACTGACAGCATCAACCCACCTCGCCCCGACGCGCCGGCTCTCGGATCGCCGGCGCCGCGCCGGTCCGCTCTGCGGCGGACCTCGTCCTACTGCCGGGGTTTAGCGGGCGACTCGTAAAGCGCAAGACAAACCTCGCCGCTGCACTGCGCCCTATTACCGGGCCCTGCCCTTTATTCGGCGGGGCGGCTATTGTAGGAGCGGAACTCGGCCGCAAGGCCGCGCCTTCCGGCGGCCCGCCGGATCGCCTTTGACGGAGTCGCCGCACGATGAACGGCAAGCTGGCAGCCATGGCGGCTTTGGCGGCGGGGCTGGCGATGGCCTCGCAGGCGCAGGCGCGTCCCTATCTGATGCTGGCGGCCGACGACCAGGGGTTCAAGGCGCTGGACCTGGGGGACATCCACCAGGAAGGCATCGACACCGCCCAGATCACCCTGATCTCCGCGCCCCTGGCGGGCGCCCCCTTCGGCGACAAGGTCGCGGCCCTGATGAAGCAGCGCCTCGAATTTGAATGCCAGGGCGAGCGCTGGCGCGTGGTCTCTGTGGGCTATGCCGACGCCAAGGACGTGGCCCTGGCCAGCGAGCCCGCGGCTTCGGCCTGGCGGCCGGTGGCGGCCGACCCGCTGCTGGAGACATCCAAGGACGCCGCCTGCCTGCGCCGCTACAAGCAGACCCTGGTCTCGCGCAACCTGAACCTCGGGGACATCGTCTCCAACTACCACAAGGCCTGGGGACCCGCCGCGCCCCAGCCCCTGACCGAGCAACAGCTGCTCAAGCAACGCTTCGACGCCAACCACTAGGCGGCCGCCGCGCTTTGCGCTGGCCACGCGCCCTGGATGCCGCAAAGATGCGGCTGCAATGACCGACGTCCAGTTCCCCACGACCCCGTTCGCCGACCGGTTCTGGACCGCGCCCGACGGGCTGGCGCTCCACGCCCGCGACTATTCGGCGGCCTCCGGCCCCGCCCGCGCGCCGGTGATCTGCATCCACGGCCTGACCCGCAACGCCCGCGATTTCGAAGACCTCGCCCCGCGCCTGGCCGCCGGCCGGCAGTCCGGGGGGGCGCGCCGGGTGCTGGCGGTGGACGTGCGCGGGCGTGGCGGTTCGGCCTGGGACCCGGATCCCAGCCACTATGCCCCGCCGGTTTATGCCGGCGACATCCTGGCCCTGATGGACGCCCTGGCCATCGCCAGGGCCGTGTTCATCGGCACCAGCATGGGCGGGCTGATCACCATGGTGGTCTCGGCCTTGCGCCCCGCCGCCGTCGCCGCCGCCGTGCTCAACGACGTGGGGCCGGAGCTGGCGGCCGAGGGCCTGGCCCGCATCGGCGGCTATGTCGGCGGCGGCCCGCCCATCACCGACTGGGATGCGGCGGCGGCCTATGCCGAGCGCCTGAACCGGACCGCCTTCCCTGCCTATGGCGCCGACGACTGGAGGGCCTTCGCCCGCCGCATCTTCACCGAGCAGGACGGCCGACCGGCGCTCGACTACGACCCCGGCATCTCCCAGGCGTTCAAGAAGCCGGACCCGAAGCCCGGCGAGGAGCCCCCGCCGCCGCCCGACCTATGGCCGCTGTTCAAGGGCCTGGCCAAGGCGCCCCTGCTGACCATCCGCGGGGGCGCCTCCGACCTGCTGTCGCCCGACATCGCCGGGCGCATGCGCGAGGCGGCGCCGGACATGGCCTATGCGGAGGTGGCGGATGTCGGCCACGCGCCGATGCTGGACGAGCCCGAGGCTCTGGCCGCCATCGACGCCCTGTTGAAAGCCGCGCCGTGACGCCCGCAACCGGCGGTCCCGTCCTGGCCATCGACGACCTGAAGGTGCGCTTCTCCACCCCCGACGGGCTGGTCGAGGCGGTGCGCGGCGTGTCCCTGGCCATCGAACGCGGCGAATGCCTGGGCGTGGTCGGCGAAAGCGGCTCGGGCAAGAGCCAGACCTTCATGGCGGTGATGGGCCTGCTGGCGCAGAACGGCGCTGCGGAGGGCTCGGTGCGCTTCCACGGCCAGGAGCTGCTGGGCCTCAAGCCCGCCGCGCTGAATCGCTTCCGCGGCTCGAAGATGGCGATGATCTTCCAGGACCCGCTCACCGCCCTCACCCCCCACGTCAAGATCGGCGAGCAGATCGCCGAGCCCCTGCGCCGCCACCTGAAGCTGTCGCCGGGCGAGGCCCGGGCGAGGGCCCGCGAATGGTTGTCGCGGGTGCGCATCCCGGACGCCGCGCGGCGCCTGGACCAGTATCCGCACGAGCTCAGCGGCGGCATGCGTCAGCGCGTGATGATCGCCGCGGCCATGGCGCCGGGGCCCCAGCTGCTGATCGCCGACGAACCGACCACGGCGCTGGACGTCACCGTGCAGGCCGAGATCCTCGACCTGATGGCCGAGCTGAAACGCGAGACCGGCGCCGCCATGGTGCTGATCACCCACGACATGGGCGTGATCGCCCGCATCGCTGACCGCGTCTGCGTGATGAAGAACGGCGGCTATGTTGAGGAGGGCGGGGTGGAGCACATCTTCGCCGCCCCCGACGCGCCCTATACGCGGGCCCTGCTGGAGGCCATCCCCCGGCTGGACCGCGACGACCGCGGCGGCCGGCCGACCCTGGACCCGGTCCCGGCGGACTCGCCGGTGGTCGTCGAGGCCAGGGACGTGAAGGTGTGGTTCCCCGTCCGCCACGGCGCCTTCGGCCGGCCGGTCCAGCTACGGGCGGTGGACGGGGTGGATATCCGTCTGCGCCGGAGCGAGACCCTGGGCGTGGTCGGCGAAAGCGGATCGGGCAAGTCGACCCTGGCGCGGGCCGTCCTCAACCTGATCCCGCCCTCGGCCGGGGCGGTGACCATCCTCGGCCGCGACATCACCAAGGCCCACGGCAAGGCTCTGCAGGCGGCGCGCAAGGACCTGCAGATCGTCTTCCAGGACCCCCTGGCCAGCCTCGATCCGCGCATGACCGTCGGCGACTCCATCGGCGAGCCGCTGCGGGTGCACCATCCGCTGCTGACCCGCGTCGAGCGTGAGGAGCTGGCGCGGCGGATGATGGCCGACGTCGAGCTCGACCCCTCGCTGATCAACCGCTACCCGCACGAGCTCTCGGGCGGCCAGAACCAGCGGGTCGGCATCGCCCGCGCCATGATCCTGAACCCGGCCCTGGTGATCTGCGACGAGGCGGTGTCGGCGCTGGACGTCTCGGTGCGCGCCCAGATCATCGACCTGCTGATCGGCCTGCAGAAGCGGCTGGGCATGGCCATGCTGTTCATCAGCCACGACCTGGCGGTGGTGCGCGAGATCAGCCACCGGGTGATGGTGCTCTACCTCGGGCGGGTGATGGAGCAGGCCTCGCGCGAGCAGCTCTACGCCCACCCGCGCCACCCCTATACCCGCGCCCTGCTGTCCGCCGCCCCGATCCCCGACCCGGCCATCGAGCGCAGCCGCCAGCGGGTCAGGATCACCGGCGAGCCGCCCAGCCCGCTGGACCCCAGGAGCGCCTTCCGCTTCCTGCCCTCGCGCGCACCGGTCGACGCCAACGCCCCCTTCGCCGCGCCCGAGCTGAAGGAGATCGAGCCCGGCCATTTCGTGGCCGAGTTCGAGGAGGCCTAGGGGCGGCGCCGCGGTCCGCGGCGACTAGGCCCCTCTCTTGAGCACGATACCTGCGCGATATGGGGAATTGGACACCTCGTCGAAGGACAGGGGCGCGACCTTGTCATGCTGGATCTCGTAAGGACGCAGCCCCATTCCGTCCAAGACGCCCAGGAAGGTCGGAATGTCGAACCCCGCGTCCCGAATCTGCCCCGGCGACCATTCCATCACGATGCTCAATTGGGGGTTGGCCGCGATCGTGTCGCGGGCCCCCTCGAAGACCAGCGGTTCGGCGCCCTCCACATCGATCTTCATGAAATCCACCCGGCCACTCATCTGGCCCGCCAAGTCATCTATCCGCACCCCTTTGACCGTAAAGCGCTCCGGCGACGGCTCTCCCAAAATCTGGGTATAGGACTCCCAGACTTTGGTGATGCTCGTGCATCCGGATCGCGTGACCCGGCGATGCAGCGTCACCTCGCCTTCGCTGTCCGTAGCCGCGGCGTGGACAATGTTGGCGTGCCCGCCAAACCCATTGATGTGGACGTTGTCGCGGGCGATTTCAAACACATGCTGGTCCGCCTCAATGCCGATCACCCGACCGTTGGGGCAGAAGCGGGCGAGCAGGCAGGTGAAGTACCCAAAATTGGAGCCGACATCGATGCAGTGACTGTCCGGTTTCAGCTCCCGCAGGAAATATGACGTCAAGTCCGTCTCGTAGCCCCCGGTCACGATGAACCACGGACTGATCAAGCGATCATCGGCCTCGACGAAATAGGCGATGTTGGCTCCGCCAACGACGATCTTCACAAGAACCCGATTGTTGCCGACATACGTCGCCCGCGAGCCGTGGCTGAAGTATTGGACGGTGCTGATCTTCTGCTCGATATCGAGGAGGCGGCGATCCAGGTCGCGCTCGACCGCATCTAGGCGGGCGTGAAGGCTCCCGTCGACGGCATCGAGTCGAGCCACTAGGACGTCGCTGCCGCCCGCCTCTTTCAACGACGCTTTGAGACGTTGCTTCAGATGGCTCCACTTCCCTGCCAACAACACACACGCTCCAATGCTCGGTTCGCCACCTGTGGGGCGACGGGCGATTATAGTGCTAAAGACTCCCCGTCCCCTTGGCCGGCTGGATATCCACACCCTCGATAACCACGGAGCCGGGCCCGTCGTCGCGCTTTTGAATCACCAGGCACATATCGCTGAAGTCAGCGGGCACGTCCATCGAAGCGAGCACCGTTGCGCCCGCGCCCTGGGGAAACAGATCGGTGCGCGGCTCGCGCCGCTGACCATTGGGGTCGCAGGTCACCAGTCGCATCTCGCCCGTAGTCGGTCCAAGCCGCAACCGGATGTCCCAGCGCCCCGGACCCGGCAGCGGGCTAGAGATCGCTGCGAAGCCGTATTGGGGCGCCGCGTCCAGCGAGATGGCGATGGGAGGCGAAAGCCTGGCCCAGTCCGGAACAAGCGTTGCCCAGGTCAGGTCGAGCAACGTCCATGCCGCGTCCGGCTGGTCGAAAGGGTCAGTTATGCTCGACATCGCCGGCTCCGCTTTAACCTCAGCACGACCTACATCCTACCTCGGTGGAATACCGCCGCTGAAGACACCGCCGCGGGGCCGCCGCTCGGGACTCGATGAGGCCATATTGCTGAGGTTGGTGTCGGCGCACGCTGCGGGGGCGTTATGGCTTAGGTATCCGAATGGACAAGCGTTCTTGGCTCGCAGGCGCGGCTGTCGCGTGCTCATCGGTCTTGCTCGGTCATAGCGCCCGGGCGGCGACAATCGGCGACGGCATCCTCGCAGAACTCAATTTCGCCAGGACCCGGCCGGCCGAATACGCCCGCGTGCTCGAGCGTGAAGTCGCGTCCGCCCGCTCGGCCGCCTCCGGCTTCGCCGACGAGGATCCCTACGCCTTGGAGGAAGCGGTCGATTTCCTGAGATCGCAGCAGCCGCTGCCGCCCCTGCGCTCAAATCCCGGGCTTGTCGCCGCCGCCGTGGATCATGCCCAGGCGCAGGGACAGACCGGCGGCTTCGGCCACCTGGGCCCGGACGGCGCGCCCTTGAGCGAGCGGCTGCACCGGCACGGGGTCTGGGCCGGCCTGGCGGCGGAGGACATCTCCTACGGCTACCGGACGCCGCGCGATGTCGTGCGCCAGCTGATCGTCGACAGCGGGGTGCCCAACCGCGGCCACCGCAACAACATCTTCGGACCCGCCTACCAGCTTGCCGGCGTCGGCTGCGGACGCCACAGTCAGTACGGTGCCATGTGCGTCATCGATTTCGCCGGCGCGATGGTTCGCCGCTAGAGCCTTTCCGGTTCAAATGGAATCATTTTAACCGGACAAAAAGGCCCTAAATCAAAGTGTTAGAGCAAGCGGATCACCGCATCGCCGCCGCGACATTGCCCCCGTCCACGGTCAGCACCGCCGCCGTGGTCTTCTCGGCCAGGGCCAGGGCGACGAAGGCCCTGCCGACGTCATCGGCGGTCACTTCCTCGCCCAGCAGGTTGCCGGCCATGTAGTCGCGCTCACTGAGGCCGCGGGCCTGGGAGCGTTCGGCGACCATGGCAGCGGTGAGCAGGCCCGAGCGGATGCGGTCGGCGTTGACGGCGTTGGAGCGGATGCCGTCCGCCCCGTATTCGACCGCATACTGCCGGGCCAGGGCGATGGTGGCGGCCTTGGGCAGGCCGTAGGGGCCGAAGTTGGGACCCGGATTGACCGCCTGCTTGGAGGCGTTGAACAGCAGCGCCCCGCCGGTGTTCTGGCGGCGCATGATGGCCGTCGCCGCCTGGGCGGCGTGCTGATGGGCGAAGAAGTTCAGCTCGAAACTCGAGCGCAGCACCTTGTCCGACACCTCCCCGATCTTGCCGGTGAAGGCCGCCCCGGCGTTGGACACCAGGATGTCCAGCCCGCCGTAGACCTCGGCGACCCGGTCGAGGGCCGCCTGCACCTGGGCCGCGTCGGTCACGTCGCAGGCCAGCGCCAGGCCCTTGACCGAGCGGGCGACGGCCTGGGCCGAGGCCAGGTCGCGGTCCAGCACCACAACCTCGGCCCCCTCCGCCGCGAAGGCGCGGGCGATGGCCGCGCCGATGGCGCCGCCGCCGCCGGTCACCGCCGCCACCTGGCGGGCGAGGGGCTTCTCCTTGCCCTTGCCGAGCTTGGCCTGCTCCAGCGACCAGTATTCCAACTCGAAGATGTCGGACTCCGGGATGCTGCGGAAATCGTCCATCGTCTCGGCGTCGAGGATCACCGAGGCCGTGGTCTCGGCGATGTCGGCGGCGATCCGGG